>JAHFRR010000137.1 GCA_023266165.1 Thiotrichales bacterium | reverse complement strand
GGCGGTTTTTTTTCCAATAAGATGCCAGACAACCTGCAGATCATGATCGCTCTCCCATTTTAAACCAGATCCGCATTGTGAGCGAAGATCCTCACAATGTAAATCAGGAAACACCTGGAAAGACCTGAATCAAACATCTGCCATGCTCTCAAAATAGGGACTGCTAGACAAAACGCTCTAGCAGTCCCTATTTTTAAAGATTTGCTAATTTTGGGAGAGTTAGGTAGAATGCACTCACAATCCTAAAAAATAAGAAACTTACCCCCGCAGTCGCCCTCTCACCACTTTTCTAGCCCCACCCATCTTCAGCAAATTGACTTCAGAATGATGGTGACACAGAGCAATGGCCAAGGCATCTGCCGCATCTGCTTGCGGGGACTTTGAGAGCTTTAACAGCGTGGTGACCATGTGCTGCACCTGGGTTTTATCGGCATTGCCAAAGCCGACAATCGACTGCTTGACTTGGCGAGCAGAGTACTCAGCGACATAGAGCCCAAAATTCGCCAACGCCACCATCGCAACCCCTCTGGCTTGCCCGAGCTTTAACGCCGACGCCGCGTTGTTTGACATAAACACCTGCTCGATAGCCCCTTGAGTTGGCTGGACTTCTTCAAGAATTTCTTGGATCCCTTGAAAGATGCTGCGCAAGCGCAGATATAAATCCTCTTTCGCGGGTGTTCGAATGCACCCGCTGGTGAGATATTTGGCCTCACGACCCACAATCTCAATCACGCCAAACCCTGTCGTACAAGACCCCGGGTCAATTCCGATAATACGCACCTCACACTCCCTGATAACTACCCCAGCTGCTCCAACACCTCAGGCGGAATATGCGCATTGCTATAGACCTTCTGGACATCATCCAGATCTTCAAGCATATCAATCAGTTTAATAATTTTCTCAGCACCCTCGAGATCTAGAGTGATCTCTGTAGAGGCCAACTGCGTGATTTCAGCATGATGCGGCTTGAGCTTCTTGGCTTGCATGGCTTCAACGACGCTGGCAAACTCGGTAGGCTCCGTTAACACATCGATGGCGCCATCAGGATGCGTGACCACATCCAACGCGCCCGCTTCCAGAGCTGCATCCACCAATGCGTCTTCACTGGCCCCAGGGGCATAGCTTAAAACCCCACGCTCTGAGAAGAGATACGCCACAGAGCCGTCTGTCCCTAAATTCCCACCGGATCGACTGAAGGCATGGCGCACCTCAGAGACCGTACGGTTTCGATTATCCGACATGCAATCGACCATCACAGCAACGCCTTGAATACCATAGCCTTCATAGCGAATTTCATCAACGGCGCCCATATCCTCTGCGCCCACACCCCGCTTGATGGCACGCTCAACCGTATCCTTGGTCATATTGGCAGACAATGCTGTTTGAACTGCCGCACGAAGACGAGGGTTTGAGCCAGGATCCCCACCTCCCATGCGAGCTGCCACCGTGATCTCACGGATCAACTTGGTAAAGATCTTACCTTTCTTGGCATCTTCCTTGGCTTTTTGATGTTTGATGTTGGCCCATTTGCTATGCCCCGCCATACACTCACTCCCTCCAAAATATTAAAACAACTCAATATTAACAATATTAAAATAAGTCATCAGAATCTGCTTTTCCTGGATCTTCAGGCACATCGACTGAAAACGAAGAACCACACCCACAGGTGCTCTTGGCATGGGGATTGATAATGGAGAACTGCGCGCCATTGATATCTTCTTGGTAATCAATCGTGGCCTGACTGAGATATTGAAAGCTCATTGGATCGACCAGTAACGTCACCCCTGCATTCACAACCTGGGTATCGTCTTCCTCTGCCGTTTCTGTAAATGTAAACCCATATTGAAACCCAGAGCACCCTCCGCCTGTGACATAGGCACGCAGCTTGAGATCTGGATTGCCCTCTTCCTCAATCAGCTCACGCACCTTACGGGCCGCGTTGTCTGTAAAAATAATGCCTGTCATGGTTTTGATATCTCTATTTATTTCTCAACATGGCTTTCAACACCGTCTGCAAGATCCCACCGTTATTGTAATACTCAACTTCAACCTCAGTATCCAATCGCACCTGCGCCAAAAACTTCTTCAGCACGCCATCTTGAGACCTCACCTGGACTTCTAACAATTGCCTTGGTTGCAAATGGGCAACCCCGCGTAAAGTATAGACTTCCGTACCCTCCAGCCCCAAAGATTCCCGCCCTTGGTTTTCTAAAAATTGCAGAGGTAATACCCCCATTCCTACCAGATTGCCGCGATGGATCCGTTCATAGCTTTCAGCAATCACCGCTTTGACACCCAACATCATCGTCCCTTTGGCAGCCCAATCCCGCGAGCTCCCGGTGCCATATTCCTTACCTGCAATGATCACCAAAGGTGTGCCCATGGCTTGATATCTCACAGAGGCATCATAGATATACATCGTTTCTTGCGTCGGATGGAACTTCGTGAGGCCCCCTTCAATCCCTGGCAATAAAAGATTGTGCAAACGCACGTTGGCAAAGGTTCCACGCACCATGACTTCATGATTGCCTCGACGTGCACCGTACGAGTTAAAATCTTTTACTTCTACTCCATGGTATTGCAAATACGTCGCCGCAGGATAATCCGGCGCAATCGAACCTGCCGGAGAGATATGATCCGTCGTCACGCTGTCAGGCAAGAGCGCCAACACACGGGCATCAATAATATCGCCCTGCCCTTTGGAGTCTTTAAAGTTCTCAAAAAACGTGGGACACTGCAGATAGGTCGAGGACTTCTTGAAGGCATAGAGCTCACCTTCAGGCGCTTTCAATTTTTGCCAATCCTCTGTGCCATCAAAGACTGTCGCATAACGCTCTTGGTACATCTCAGGCGTAATCACAGACTCCACCGTGGCTTTGATCTCTTCCGTGCTCGGCCAGATATCTTTCAAATAGACAGGATTACCAGAAGAATCGCGCCCTAGACTGTCCACCTCTGGATCAAAATCAACGGTACCGGCAATGGCAAAGGCCACCACATGCAAGGGCGATGCCAAATAGTTTGCACGCACCTGAGGATTGATACGGCCTTCAAAGTTTCGATTACCACTGAGTACGGAGGCTACCACCAGATCCCCTTCTTGAATGGCATCAATCACTGGCTGTTCGAGAGATCCGCTGTTGCCAATACATGTCGTGCAGCCATATCCCACCACATTAAACTTCAGCTGCTCTAAATAGCTGAGCAAGCCTGAAGCTTTGAGATACTCTGTGACAACCTGGGAGCCAGGCGCCAAGCTGGTTTTCACAAAAGGCTTGACCTTCAAGCCTTTTTTAACGGCATTGCGCGCGAGCAGACCCGCGCCCATCATGACATAAGGGTTTGATGTATTGGTACACGAGGTAATGGCAGCAATGACCACAGAACCATGCGTTAAGCTGACATCCATGCCTTTCACCAGAACTTTGCGATCCAGCACGGCCTTCTTCAAGGCAAACCCACGCTTCTCCACAGATTCTGTCAACGCCGCTGCAAAGCTAGCTTTAAGCACGCGCAAAGGCACACGGTCTTGTGGGCGCTTGGGCCCTGCCAAGGTTGAATCGACGGTATCAAGATCCAGCGTGACGACATCGCTATACTCAGGGGCTCTAGAGGCTGTACCCTGAGGCTCG
>JAHFRR010000136.1 GCA_023266165.1 Thiotrichales bacterium | reverse complement strand
TTTGAGGCGCATTCTCTTGAATTGAATCCGTTAGGATGCCGAGAAAATGCTGAGCGATTTTCGGTTGAGAAGTTTAAGCGCAGCTTGGAAGCATTTGTTTCGGAGAAATGGCTGGAGTTTCAAAAGAGTAAAGTATGATTGAGCCAAAGTTATTAAAAAAAAATGCGCTTTTATTTATGATCTGCGTGAGGCTCATGGATATCCTGCTCTGTGCCTTTGCTGGCTGGGGCGTGGGACGTTTTTATTTTAAAAGTGGATTCCCTTTGTTGCCGAACTACTGGATTGTTTTGTTCATTGGGTGCTTGATCTCAGGCGTGTGCTTGAACAAGATGAAAATCTACATGCCCTTTCGGGTGCGAGGCTTGGTCTTTGTTTTTTATCGCTTAGTCGGGGCTGTGATTCTAACAGGATTGGTTTTAATGGCCCTGGCTTTTTTACTGAAAGTCAGTGCAGAATATTCTAGGATCTGGTTTGCAGGGTGGATGGTTTCCTATGTGTTCTTGCTTATTGCCTTTCGAACCTTGGTTTTTGGGATTTTAAGGGCGTTTCGCAAGAAAGGGTACAATCTTCGAAAAATACTGTTGATAGGCTCTGAAAGCCTAATGAGCTATGTAGAGCAAGGTGTTAAGCGCGCGCCTTGGACAGGATTGCAGGTTGCGTTAAAGCACGTGTATCTAGCGCAGGAGAACTACTTGTCTGAGTTGATCGCAACAGGGTTTTTAGAAGGTTTTGACGAGGTCTGGATTTGCCTGTCTTTATCTGAAAGTCGTGTGATTCAAGCGATTCTAAAAGACTTGCAGCATTGCCCTCTCAACGTTCGTTTAGTTCCTGATTTTTCGGATATTCCCATGATCAATCATGATATTTTACATTTATCAGGGATGACTCTCATGAATCTACGAGTGACGCCGTTACATGGTGTCAATGAGTGGGTGAAATGGCTGGAAGATAAAATCATCGCTCTCATCATTTTAATGCTGATCAGCCCGTTGTTATTGTTGATTTCAATTTTAGTAAAGTGCTCTTCGAAAGGACCTGTCTTTTATCAGCAAGAGCGAGTGAGCTGGAATGGCAAGTCTTTCAAAATGTTAAAGTTTCGCTCGATGCCTGTCGATGTTGAAAGTAAAACAGGGGCGGTTTGGGCGAAGTCAGGTGAGAAGCGCTCGACACGTATAGGGGGCTTTTTAAGAAAGACTAGCTTAGATGAGTTGCCGCAGTTTTTAAACGTCTTAAAAGGGGAGATGTCTATTGTGGGGCCAAGACCCGAGCGTCCTGTCTTTGTTGAGAAGTTTAAGCGTGAAATCCCAGGCTATATGCAAAAACATTTGGTGAAAGCAGGTATTACGGGGTGGGCTCAAATTCAGGGATGGCGCGGAGATACGGATCTTGCTCGGCGTATTGAGTGTGATTTATATTATATCGAGCACTGGTCGTTATGGTTGGATCTCAAAATTATTTTCTTAACTGTTTTTAAAGGATTCGTGCATAAAAATGCGTATTGATGCCTTATTAGATTCAAATACAAATGCCAGGCCTGCCATTTTGGTTGTAGGTGGAGCGGGTTATATTGGTTCTCACATGGTGCTGATGTTGAAAGAGGCTGGGTATTTTGTGCTGGTATTTGATAATCTTTCCAGCGGACATCGTTCTGCCGCGGTTTTAGGGGATGAGTTTATTCAGGGGGAGTTAGGCTCTAAGCAGGCGCTACAGCAGGTTTTTAAAAAATATTCCAAAACCCATGCCCATCCAATCAAAGCTGTGATGCATTTTGGAGGGTCTATTCAAGTAGGAGAGTCTGTTGTAGATCCTGCTAAATACTATCAAAATAATGTTGCGAACACCTTGGTGTTATTGGATGTAATGCGAGAATTTGACGTGAAAGCTTTTATTTTTTCATCCACGGCAGCGATTTTTGGAGCGCCTTGCGTGATCCCTATGGATGAGATGCACCCCAAAACCCCTGTTAATCCTTACGGTCGATCTAAATGGATGCTGGAGCAAATCTTAGAGGATTACGATCGTGCATACCAGCTGAAATCTATTTGTTTGCGTTATTTTAACGCCTGCGGGGCAGACCCTTTGGGGCGTACAGGGGAATGTCATGAGCCAGAAACTCATTTAATTCCCTTGATTTTACAAGTGGCATCAGGTCAGCGGGCGGCTATTCAAATATTTGGTCAGGATTATCCAACGCCCGATGGAACCTGCCTACGGGACTATGTGCATGTGGTAGACCTCGCCCAAGCGCATTTAAAAGCGCTAGAGCAGTTGCTGGCAGGGAGTGAAAGCGCCCAATATAACTTGGGGAATGGCCAGGGGTTTTCAGTTCAGGAGGTGGTATCTGAGGTCGAAGCCGTCACAGGGAAATCGATTGCTGTTGTTTTTGCACCGCGTAGACAGGGAGATCCTGCGTGCTTGGTTGCAAAAAGCGATCGAGCGAAGCAGGTTTTGGGATGGGCACCTGAATATTCAGAGTTGAGAGAGATTATCTCGCATGCCTGGGCGTGGGAGCTGAAGCTTGCAAAAAAACATTGAAGTGCCTGTGATTTGACGCTGCAACGCTTTTTTATAGAGAGTCGCTTGAAAAGCGCTTGACACTCAAAGGCGCATTCTCTAGAATCGCCTGCACATCAGGTCGTCATGATCTTTGTGATGCAGAGTCGATTGGGCTGTCGCCAAGCGGTAAGGCACTGGGTTTTGATCCCAGCATACCTAGGTTCGAATCCTAGCAGCCCAGCCAATTTTAGACTTTTGATGCGATGAGGTTAGGTATCATGAAGGCGCTTACGATGTCAGATCTCATGTTGTTTACGGGGAATGCAACCCCAAATCTCGCAAAATCCATTGCTGAGAACCTAGATCTCCCCATGAGCAACGCCATTGTAGGTGAGTTCAGTGATGGGGAAACGCTGGTTCAGATCTTGGATAACGTTCGTGGTCGTGATATTTTCATTATCCAGTCTATCTGTCCTCCTGCTAGCAAGCACTTGATGGAATTGATTTTAATGGCGGATGCGCTGCGTAGAGCCTCTGCAGGGCGCATTACGGCAGTGATCCCTTACTTTGGGTATGCCCGTCAAGATCGTCGCGTACGCTCAGCGCGTGTGCCCATTACAGCGCGTGTGGTTGCAGATATGCTGACAACGGCAGGTATCGACCGTATTTTGACGGTAGATATTCATGCTGAGCAAATCCAGGGGTTCTTTCAGATTCCTTTGGACAATATTTACGGATCACCCATTTTATTAGATTATATTCAGAAACAAAATATTCAGCATCCGATTGTGGTATCTCCAGACATGGGGGGTGTGGTACGTGCCCGCGCGGTAGCGAAGCGCTTGAATTGCGATTTAGCTATTATTGACAAACGACGTCCTCGAGCCAACGAAGCGCAGGTGATGAATATCATTGGTGATATTCAGGGTCGACATTGTTTGATTGTGGATGACATTGCCGATACAGCAGGGACATTGTGCAAAGCTGCGCAAGCCCTTGTCGAACATGGCGCTGCAAAAGTGTCTGCCTACTGCATTCACCCTGTGTTTTCAGGTAATGCCTTTGAAAATATTGAGAGTTCATGTTTGACAGAGGTTGTCGTCACCGATACGATTCCCTTAAGCCCTCAAATGGCACTGTGCAGTAAGGTCAAGCAGTTAAG
>JAHFRR010000033.1 GCA_023266165.1 Thiotrichales bacterium | reverse complement strand
ATCACGAAAGCAGGTGTCAAAAACCCCCTCATTCTGTTAGATGAGATTGATAAGATCTCAAATGACTATCGAGGGGATCCGAGCGCAGCGCTGTTAGAAGTGCTCGACCCTGAGCAAAACAAGGCCTTTAACGACCATTACCTGGAAGTAGACTATGATCTTTCAGATGTCATGTTTGTGGCCACGGCCAACACCATGGATATTCCAGCGCCGTTGTTAGATCGTATGGAAGTGATTCGTTTAGCGGGTTATACCGATGATGAGAAGCAAAACATTGCGAAGCAATATTTGATTCCTAAGCATCTAGAGCAGGCAGGGCTGAAAAAATCCGAGCTTGAAATTACAGATGGGGCGATTTTAGGGATCTTGCGTCACTACACGCGTGAGGCGGGCGTGCGCTCGCTTGAGCGTGAGATCGCAAAAATCTGTCGCAAAGTGGTGCGGAAAGTTCTCTCTCAGAAAGATAAAAAACTCATTCAGGTTGATCAAGATAATCTTGAAAGCTATCTGGGGGTTGAGCGTTATCGCTATGAAGTGGCGGAGCAGCAAGACCGCGTAGGCCAGGTGATTGGTTTGGCGTGGACGGAAGTCGGGGGCGAGCTCCTGAAAATTGAAGCCGCGGTGATGCCGGGTAAAGGCACGGTGATTCGCACAGGGAAATTGGGCGATGTGATGTTGGAGTCTATCCAGGCTGCGATCACGGTCGTTCGAACCTTCTCAAAAACATTGAAGCTGCCGGAAGACTATTTTGAAAAGCATGATCTGCATGTCCATGTGCCAGAAGGGGCGACACCCAAAGATGGCCCTAGTGCGGGGATTGCCATGACCACGGCCTTGATGTCAGTGATTACGGGGATTCCCGTTCGCGCGGATATTGCCATGACAGGAGAGATTACCTTGGCGGGGCATGTGTTGCCGATTGGAGGCTTGAAAGAAAAATTATTGGCAGCGTTGCGGGGCAATATTCAGCTGGTCTTGATTCCTGAGGAAAACAAAAAAGATCTGACGGAGATCCCTGAGAATATCTTGAAGGGCTTGACAGTGAAGCCTGTCTCCCGTATCGAAGAGGTCTTGAAATACGCGTTGGCACGAGATCCTCTCAGTGAGCATCCTGAACATCCCGAGCATCCAGGGGAAAAAGTATGACCATCAAATCAGACCGCTGGATTTGCGAAATGGCCGAAAAACACGGCATGATCCAGCCATTTTCCCCCCGTCAAGTGCGTGAAACGCAGGGCCGTCGTATTATTTCTTACGGCACCTCCAGTTATGGTTATGATGTTCGCTGTGCGGGAGAATTCAAGCTTTTTACCAACATCAACGCGGTGATTGTCGACCCCAAAGCTTTTGATCCCAATAGTTTTGTCGATGTCGTAGGGGATGTTTGCATTATCCCGCCTAACTCTTTTGCTCTTGCCCGTACAGTCGAGTATTTCAAGATTCCTCGTGATGTCTTAACCATTTGTTTGGGGAAGTCGACCTATGCCCGTTGTGGTATTATCGTGAATGTCACACCCCTAGAGCCTGAGTGGGAAGGGCATGTCACCCTGGAGTTTTCCAATACGACACCCCTCCCTGCTAAGATTTACGCCCATGAGGGTGTCGCGCAGATGCTATTTTTCCAGTCCGATGAAACCTGCCTGACTTCCTACAAAGACCGTGGCGGGAAGTATCAGGGCCAGAAAGGCGTGACGTTGCCGAGGACGTGAGGTATTCACGCATTTTCTGGAAGTCTTGGCTGGCAAGGCTTTTCTATTCCCTCTCCCCTTGAGAGCTATGGCATGCACACATTTTGCTAACCTATTCACTTGGCAGGGCTTTCTTATTCCCTAGGAACCAGGATTTATAAGGCTTTCACGAAAATCATAGCGCTTCTCAGCCAATGCCGCGAGTGCCAGGACGGCGAAGCGAAAGTTGAGCTTATTTGCATGTTCTATCCAACACGTACCCTCCACCCTAACCCTCCTCCGCAAGGGAGGAGGGAATAAGAAAGCCCTGCCAAGTGAATAGGTTAGCAAAATGTGTGCATGCCATAGCTCTCAAGGGGAGAGGGAATAGAAAAGCCTTGCCAGCCAAGAATTCCAGCGGATGCGTGACTACACTGTGCTTTTATTCAGGCCCGATGTCGAAAACCAAAGAGACAGGGCCAAGCAGCTGATGTATACTGAACCCTTCTAGCAGCAGCGTCAGGGGGTTATGATGCCAGTGATTTTTGGGATCTTGGTTTTTGTTTTGGTGCTGGGTTTCTTGGTATTGCTGATCCGGCATCAACAGCTGAAGCTGGTCTCAGGTTTGGCCTCTCATCTCTCTGAGAGCCTATCGCGATTTCGATCAGAGCTTCAGTCTGAGCTCAGAGAGATGGGGCACCAACAGACGCAAGCGAGTATCAGCCATCTAACCCAGCTCAGCAATACGGTCTACACCCAGCTGAAAGACATGGGGGGATTGGTGGAGCGTAGACTCAATGATGGTTTTGAGAAAACGCATCAAACGTTTTTGAGGATCGGTGAGCGCTTAGCCTTAATTGACGAGGCGCAGAAGAAAATCGCGGAGCTCTCAACGCATGTGGTGAGCCTGCAGTCTTTGTTATCGGATAAGCGTAGCCGTGGGGTGTTTGGTGAAGTCCAGCTGAATCAGCTGCTGGAAAACACCTTGCCTGAGAATGCCTATAAACTCCAGGCGACTTTGGCCAATGGGCGACGTGCGGATTGCTTGCTCCAGCTGCCAGGTTATTTGGGGCACCTGGTGATTGATGCAAAGTTTCCCCTAGAGGGGTACCAGCGGATGATGGATCTGGAGCGCAGCGATGTCGATCGAAAGGCTGCTGAGCTGCAGTTTGCACGGGATATCAAGAAACATCTGGATGACATTGCTGAGCGCTATATTCTCCCGCCCGAAACCACGGATTCAGCCATTATGTTTATCCCTGCAGAGGCTGTCTTTGCAGAGATCCATGCCCATCACCCCGATCTGGTGGCGCGTTCGCACCAATTGCGTGTTTGGATGGTCTCGCCCTCTACCCTGATGGCGGTGCTGACCACTGCCAATGCCGTGATTAAAGACGAGCAAACGCGCGCGCAGATCCACGTGATCCAGGAGCATTTGATTGCCTTGAGCCAGGATTTCGAGCGCTTTCAAAAACGCATGAGTGATCTTGAGCGCCATATCGGGCAGGCCAATGAAGACGTGCAGTCTGTCAATATCTCCGCCAAAAAAATCACCTCCCGTTTCTCCAAGATTCACCAGGTGAAGCTTGAAGAGCGGGGAGGTGGGGGTCAGCTTGAAAGCGAGTAGGATCTTACCCCACTAAACCATTGTTCCAGAGGTCTTTGTCGTCATGGGCGTTATAGCTATTCTGGCTATAATGCCCTGCATTAAAATTTTCGTCGTGCATCCAGGATTCTAGCTTGATTTTATCGGCATCTAGCACAGGCCTGCGCATCAGGGCGAGCTTTGTTGCGATAAAAGCGTTACGGCCATCTTGGTTCAGCTCTTGGTGTTCGATCGCTTCAGCGAGGGTTTCGAAGATGTCCTCTGCTGAAATGTTTTGATCATCCAGCATGTCAATCACCAGGCTGTCGCCGCCGTCCCATTCCCAGCGATGAGAAAAATTTTCCAGTAGGTATTTCATTTTCTCTAACATAGAGCCTTCCGCTTGGTCGAACAGGCTGCGATACTCTTTGGGGGTAAATAGATTTTTCATGTATGCTCTCCTAGTTGTTTATCATTGTTGCTATCATCGCTGATATTGTTTATCGTTTTGGTCATCTGTCATGTCCTTTGACCATGCTATGAAAACACAAGTTTATAATTAATGAAACTATTTTATTTATATTGTTTTTTTGTTTGGAAAAATACAATGTAAAAAGGTTTTTGAGGGAGAGAGGAGGATGTCCTTGAGTTTACTGAGTTCTATTTCTTGGGATCCCACCCTGCCCATCACACACCATCTTGAGGAGATCCTGGCGCTTTTGGCGAGGTATCAGGTGATTGTCGTTGCAGGCGATACGGGGTCAGGTAAATCCACCCAGCTCCCTAAGATTTGCTGGGCGGCGGGGCTTGCAGAGCGAGGTTTGATTGGCCATACGCAACCCAGGCGCATCGCCGCACGCTCAGTGGCGGAGCGTGTTGCCTCAGAGCTGCAAGTTCCCTTAGGGGATCTGGTGGGATATCACGTTCGATTCCATGATCAATATTCCAAAAATACACGCATCAAGCTGATGACCGATGGGATTTTACTGTCAGAGATCCAGCGAGATCCCTTATTAAAAAGCTATGCGGTGATTATTTTGGATGAAGCCCATGAGCGAAGCTTATCTATTGATTTTCTATTGGGATACCTGAAAACGCTGGTTTTAAAGCGTCGCGATTTAAAAGTTATCATCACTTCAGCGACACTCGATCATACCCGATTTGCCGAGCATTTTCACAAGGCTCCCGTGGTGACAGTGCAGGGACGAACCTATCCCGTGGATATACTTTACCAGCCTTTATTGACAGGCGAGCGCGACAGTGAGCCTTTGGATCAAGCGGTGGGACGGGCTATCACGCAGCTGTTTAAAACGCACGGCCCTGGAGATGTGCTGATATTTTTAAGCACGGAGCGTGAGATTCATGAGCTGGCACAAGATCTGAGAGCGTTTGATGCGAAAATTGAGATTTGTAAATTGTTTGCAAGACTGAGTCTGGTTGCCCAGCAAAAAATATTTCATCCCAAAGGGGGGAGTTTTCGCGTGATTTTGAGTACCAATGTGGCAGAGACGTCCGTCACGGTACCTCGAATTCGCTATGTCATTGATGCTGGAATGGCACGTATCAGTCGCTATCGTCCAGGAACAAAAGTGCAGAGCTTGCCGATTGAGAAAATCTCGCAAGCCTCCAGTAATCAACGTGCAGGGCGTTGCGGCAGAGTGGGTCCAGGTGTGTGCGTGAGGCTGTATTCGCGCGAAGATTTTGAGTTACGGCCCCTTTTTACCGACCCTGAGATTCTGCGTACCCATTTGGCGGGCATTATTTTGCAGATGAAGGCCAGTCGGTTGGGAGATATTGAAGATTTTCCCTTTTTGGATCCCCCCGAGCGACAGTCGGTTCGAGATGGTTATGCGCTGTTAAAAGAGCTCAATGCCCTGGATCCCACAGGGGGGCTCACGCCGATTGGGCGAACCTTGGCGCGATTACCCGTCGATCCAAGGCTAGGCCGTATAATCTTGATGGGCCATCAAAAGGGCTGCTTGTATGATGTCTTAGTCATTGTGGCCCAATTGAGCCTGCAAGACCCCCGTGAGCGGCCTGTAGAGCAAGCTGCACAGGCAGATCAAGTGCATGCGCAGTTTCGACATCCCTGTTCTGATTTCTTAAGTGATTTATGCTTATGGGAAAAGCTTTGCGAGGCCCATCAAGCCTTGAGTCATCGCAAGTTTCGCCAATTTTGTGAGAACCATTATCTGTCAATTGCTCGTGTGATGGAGTGGCTGGATTTATTTGCAGATCTCAAGCAGCGCTGTATTGAGCTGAACCTGCCGGTATCGCGCCAAGAGCGGTTTGAGTTTTTGAGCCAAGAGAAGAGTAAAAACAATAAGAGCAATAAAAATAATAAATTAGATTTTTTGAAAGACCCGCACTACACTAAGATCCATCAGGCGATCCTGTCAGGTGTCTTGGGGCATATCGGGCACTGGAATCCTGAGAAAAAGCACTATACCGGTGCGCGCCAGTTGAGTTTCCAGCTGTTTCCAGGTTCAACCCTCAAGAAGAAACCGCCTGCGTGGATGATGGGATTTGCGTTGGTTGAGACGGGTGAGCGCTTTATGCGACATACTGCAGAGATCGATGTGGCGTGGATTGAGCCTTTGTCTCACCATTTGGTGAAGAAAACCTATCGACATCCGCATTTTATTTTAACTCGAGGGAGGGTCTGTGCCTTTGAGCAGGTGAGTGTATATGGCTTGGTGATTGTGCAAAAACGCCTGGTGCCTTATGGCAAGATTGATCCTGTCGAGGCCCGCCGCGTCTTTATTCTTGAGGGTTTGGTGAAAAGCGAGTTACCGGAAAGTTTCTTATTTTGGCATCATAACCAGAACGTGATCGCGGGTTTGCAAAAAGAGGGAGCCAAATTGCGGCGTGAAGATATCGCCCTGGATGATGAAGCGTTGGCAGCGTTTTACCATACTCGCCTTCCATTGGGTATTGATTCTCTTGCATTATTGTCTGAATTCTTATCTAAAACGGCTTCTCAAGGGGTACCTGAAGATCAGAAAATATTATATTTGACAGAAGAGAGCGCCCGTCGAACGCCTGTCGATGCACAAAAGCTTGCAAGAGATTTCCCTGATTTTCTGGACGTTGCAGGGGGGAAGCTTATGATCCACTATCAATTGACACTGGGTGAGCCCCTAGATGGTGCGACGTTGCAGGTTCCCCTCGCACGACTGCTCTCGCTCACGCCTGCCCAATGGGGCTATCTGATCCCTGGGTTTCTGCCTCAAAAAGCAGAGCAGTTGATTCGGGCATTACCCAAAGCCATGAGACGCCAGTGTTTGCCGATCTCTGAGGTGATCTTGGATGTGTTGAGCCAGCTGACCCTCCCGTCCCCAGATTCCCCTTTCAATATAGACTTTGAAACTCAATTTCGAGAAAAATTAAGTAGCTCTCTCGGGATAGAGCTCGATGCGGATGTGTGGATGGAAGTGGTCTATCCCATGGAACGGGTGCTTCATATCGCGCTACTCTCTGAAAATGGTGAGATATTGGCGCACAGTGACGATCTGGCTTTGCTGCAATCCATATGGCATCAAGCCGCCCAAAAAGCCTGGGAAAGGGAAGCGCTGGCGGTATCAAGCAAAGCGGTGGGGCAGAAGCTCGATCAGATCTTGCGGCATTTCCCCGAGCACCCGTTACCCCTCTCTGAGCAGGTCAATACCCACGAGGGCTCTGCTCATGCCTACTGGGCCTTAGAGCCGGTTGAGAGCAGTGGTGTGAGGTGCGTGTTGTTGCCCTCTCTCACACTGGCGAAAACCAGGCATCAAGCGGGTGTGCGGGTGTTATTGGCACTGAGCTGTCAAGAGAGTCTGAAAAGCCTCCCGAGGGTGCTTCCTGATTTTCAAGCCAGCAGCCTGCTCTACAGCCCCTTTGGTAGTGTGAGCCAATGGCGTGAGGGCTTGATCTTTCTAGGCTTGCAGATGACGTTTGAGTCGGATTCAGCGTATTGGGATATTCGATCCCAGGAAGATTTTAAAAATTTACTGGAAAATAAAAACTTATTGCTTCCTCATTTCAGAGTGCTCACCCAGCAGCTGAAGCATGTGTTCACGCATCTTCAGCAGGTGCAAAAACGCTTGCAAACATTGAGGTCTCAGGCTCAATATCGTGAGGCGCTTTTAGATATTGACGCTCAGTTAGCCGGGTTATTTCCGCAGGATTTTTTACGAAAAATCCCCAGGATCCGCCTTGCGCGATATGAGGTTTACCTGTCAGGTATTGAGATACGATGCGAACGATTGGTGCAAGATGTTCAAAAAGATCAGCGCGTGAGGGCTGAACTGCAGCCGTTCTTGAAGCTGGATCGCCAGCGTCTGGAAGAGGTCGTGCAGGCGCAGTATCCCGTTTGGTTAGAGGAGCTGCGTATTTCTCTTTTCGCTCAACCGCTCAAAACAGCCATGCCCATCTCATCTGCCCGTGTACGAGGGTGGTGTGGGGTCGAAATTGATAAGATTTGATAGTTTTTTGCAAATCTCGTGTGTGTAGCCTTGACAGTATTGTTTTTTCCCTGGTATAACGTGTGTGTTGCCAGGGCAAAGGCATTGGCGGCAAGGCTTTATGAAAGAAGTCACTATCATTTAACTATAGAGAGGGTTTATTTGTGAATAAGTCAGAATTGATTGATGCCATCGCGACATCTGCCGATGTTTCAAAAGTAGCTGCAGGTCGTGCATTGGATGCAACGATCGAAGCGATTACGAAATCATTGAGCAAAGGCGATGATGTGGCGTTGGTAGGCTTCGGTACTTTCACGGTGAAAGCACGTGCTGCGGGCACAGGCCGTAATCCTAAAACAGGCGCGACCATCAAGATCGCTGCTGCAAAAGTCCCAGGCTTCCGTCCAGGCAAAGGCTTGAAAGACGCCGTCAACTAATTTACCTCACGCAACGGTGTTTTGAACGCCGTTGATGTGCGTTAAGCTAGACTTAGGGCCCGTACTCTGGCACAATTGGCGCCGGATGACGGGCCTGTTTTTTTTGGGGATGAGAGGAGCGCACAACAATGCTATTGTCAATACGCGACAAAATGGACGGTTGGATCAAATGGATCATCGTGATCGTATTGATTGTCGTATTTTCGTTGTGGGGGATGAGCTATTACATTGAAGCCAATCACGCCAACATGAACTCCATCGCGGTGGTCAACGGGGAGTCGGTCAGCCAAACCGCGTTTCAAAATGCGTATCAAACGCGCTTAGAAGCAGTGGTGCATCAGGGCCAAACGCCTGATGTTAAAGCCTTACAGCAAGAGGCTTTAAGCGCGGTGATCCAGCGCACGCTGTTATTGCAGGCCGCACAGAAGTTAAAGCTCACTGTGCCGCAAGATGTGATCAACCAGGTGATCAAGAGTTTGAAAGTGTTTCAAGTGGATGGGGTGTTTTCCCCTACGCAATTCCAGGCAGTTTTAGCCCGCAATGGCTTGACAGAGCTGGGCTTTAGCGAAGAGATCTCACGGGATATGCGCTTAAGCCAGCTGCAGATGGGGCTCTTTGGTTCTGATTTTGTCTTGCCCTTTGAAGTTCAAAACTATCTTGATTTACAAGCCCAAACCCGTGATGTCTCCGTGGTTCAAATCCCTGATGCTCGATTTTTACCTGCCCTGCAGGTGAGTGATTCCGAAGTCCAGCGCTATTACCAGACGCATGCTCTCCAATTCATGGCGCCGGAAACCGTGCAGATCCAGTATCTTTTGCTAGATAATCCTACCCCCTCTCTGCTCAGCCAGCTGCAAGATTTGACGGCGAGCGACCCCACTTCTCTAGCGCCTGCCGCGAACGCTTTAAAGCTGCCGATTCATGTTTCAAAGCCTTTTACAGCGCAGGGCTTAACAACGGGGATTGCCCATGAGAGCAATATTTTGCGAGCAGCCTTCAGTGATTTCGTCTTGAATGACCATATGAACAGTGACTTGATTGATCTGCCTCATCATCAATTTGCAGTGTTGCGTGTGATTCAAAACATCAAAGCCCATCCGCAACCCCTGAGCGATGTCCAGCCTGAAATTGTGAGTCTCTTGAAACAACAGCTTGCGGCTCAGCAGGCTTCTCAAGAGGCTGAGCGCCTTTCACAGGCGTTATCAGAGCACAAACCTGTCCCGTCGATGGATTTTAAAAATGATGGAAATCTAACGCGTACCAGTCAAGCATTGCCCAAAAGCGTTGTGCTGAAAGCTTTTAATCAATTTATCCCTATAAAAGGTGAGTCTATTAATACCTGGGTCTATGATCCCAATACGCAATCTGCGTATTTGATTGTGCTGCATCATGTTCAGAATCCTACTGTCAAACCCACTTCAGCCCAGGTGTTATCCGCGATCAAAACGCTGAAAGGCGCTGCAGTCCAGGGGAGTATGCTGAGCTTTATCCATCAGCTGCACCAGTCTGCCAAAATTGTTTCGCATCTGGGTGCGTAATCGATGCCAAGGATCAGCCTAAGAGATCTTGCCACGCACGGGGTGATTGGCCTTCTGAAAATCCTTGCGTATCTGCCCTATAGGGGGCTGAGCGCTCTGGTGTCTCTGCTGGCCTTCGTGGGCTATTATGGCGCGAAGCGACGTGTGCGCATCATGCGACGTAATCTGGAAGCCTGTTTTCCTGAGCTGTCTCTGCATCAGCGGGAAATCTGGCTCAAAGCCAATTTGCGTTACGTGATCTGGGGAGGCGTGCAGACTTTGATGGCCTGGGAGTGGTCAAATCAGCGCTTGTTGAAGACCGTGCGCTATCGTTATGAGGGCCTGGAGATTTTACACAAAGCCCATGCTTCAGGGCAAGGCGCGATCTTATGCGGCGCGCATTTTACATGTTTGGAGTTGATAGGCCGGATCTTTGGTCTCGAGCATTCTTTTAATCTCGTCTACCAGAAACATAAAAATCCTGTTTTTGAGGCCTGGATGTCTCGTAGCCGTAAGCGTTATGTACATCAGCTGATTGATCGCTATGATATCCGTGCGATGGTGAAAACCCTCAAGACGGGTGGGATGCTCTGGTATGCGCCCGATCAGGACATGGGCGCAGATCGCAGTGCTTTTGTCGATTTTTTTGGAATTCCTACCGCCACGGTGAAAGCCACGTCACGCTTGGCCAAAATGGGCCAGGCGGTTGTGATCCCTGTGTGTTTTTATCAAGAAGAGACAGGGGGCTTTGTGTTAAAAATTTCACCGCCTTTTGAACCGTTCCCTTCAGGGGATGAGACTCAAGATGTCCTGCGCTATAGCCAATTTGTAGAGGCTGCTGTACGCACTCATCCGTTGCAATATCTCTGGTCGCATCGACGCTTTAAAACCCGTCCGCAAGGGGCGTTGCCGTTTTATGATTTATAAATCAGGGCGCACAAATACTTTTTGGGTGCTGGAGGACAGCTCAGGCTGATAGGCATAGCCATTGTCGTTAAACCCATATAGATCTTCTAGGGTTGAAGCGCGGGTTTGAATCAAATACCGGGCCATACGCCCTCGTGCGCGCTTGGCCAAAATCCCAATGGTTTGTCGCTTGCCATGCCTTTGGGTTTGAAAACAGATATCTATGACAGGGGATTTCAGCAGGGTTCTGTTGAGGGCGTTGGCGTATTCTTCGGATGCGAGATTGATCAGGAGATGGGATTCAGGGTCTTGATGAAGGGCAAGGCTCAATAACGGGCGCCAGAGGGCATATAAATCTTTGCCCTGAGGATGTGACAGGGGCGTGCGCATCTCCAGCCTATAGAGCTCTATGGCGTCCAGCGGACGTAATAAACCATAGAGGCCTGATAAAATTCTGAGATGGGCGGTCGCGAACGCTAAATCTTGAGGGGAGAAGGTGTTTGCCTCTAAACTTTGATAGGCTTCGCCTTGAAAGGCAAACAGGGCCGGTGCTGTGGGGTTGGTAAGATGCCCGAAGGCTTGGAAGCGCTGCCAGTTCAGGTCTGCAAGTGTGTGACTGATTCCCATCAGGTGTGACAGTCCTTGGGGCGAGAAGGTTTTCAGCTGAGCGATCAGCATCTGGGTTTGGGATAAAAAACTTCGTGTGCTGATAGAGATGCCCTGAAGCGCGGGGGGCAGCGCGACAGGGATATGCTGTTTTTTAGCGGGGGAGAGTAGGATCAGCATAGGGCGCTCAATTCTTTTTAACGCTCAATATGGGCAGGTTGTAGATGCACATCGTCGTTAATCAGTTTGCGGATCAAGGGGATCAAGCAGCACAGCACAACGCCCACTGCCGCGCACGCCAAGCCCATGGTTAAAAACGCATGGCTGTAAGTGGGGTTGGTGACCAATGGATTGGTACTGGTTTGATTGCCCGCAGCCCAGTTAGACAGATAGCTGGCAATGATCCCTGCCGTACTGCCTGTCAAAAGCATCCAAGAACCCATCATCAATCCCTGGAGCTCGACCGTGGCCAGTTGGCCCACCATGGCATAGCCTACAGGGCTTAACATCAACTCGCCGATGGATTGGAAGACATAGTTCAACGTAATCCAAAGAATGGAGCTGAGCCCCAGAGCGCTTGCGTAATGAATCCCAATGGGCAGTACCAGATAACCGGCAGCCATCAAGAATAGCGCGGCTGAAAACTGGAGAGGCAGTGAGAGCTGGATGCGCTTGCGGATCAAGAGGAACAGCGCAGGGAGGGCAAAGCCACCGATGGCGATCACAATGGAGTTGGTGTTTTGAATCCATTGTGGCGCAATGATCGTACCCAAGACATTACGGTTGACATTGTATTGGGCGAAGAAAGTCAGCCCCATCGGCGCCAAGTTATACAAAGACCAGAAGACCAAGGCGAACAACGCTAGAAGCACATACGCCAGTAGGCGCTGACCGTCTTTTTTGTTTTTTTGCATAAAGCTCAGGACTAAGAAGGTCACCAGCATGATCGCACCGATGCTCAAACCTGCGATATCAGTAGCCAAGGGCACGGTAAGCAAGAACCTCAGGGCCACAAACACCCCCACAATCACCAGG
>JAHFRR010000135.1 GCA_023266165.1 Thiotrichales bacterium | reverse complement strand
GCAACTGAATACAGGCATTGCCAACATGAACCCTCCACCCTAGCCCTCCTCCGCAAGGGAGGAGGGAATAAGAAAGCCTTCCCAATTCAATAGGTTAGAAAGATGTGTGCATGCCGTAGCCTTGCGGGAGAGGGGACAAAAAATGCTATGCAAGCGATATTTGCTTTTTTGCATTACCCACTCAAAACGACATAGACCCATTTTTATTCTTCGACTTCAGGCTCGCCTTCCGTGCGCTCTTTGTATTCTTGCGCTTCTTTGGCTTGGATGGACATGGTCGCAGTTGGGCGTGCTAATAAGCGCTTTAAACCAATGGGTTCGCCGGTTTCCTCGCAATAGCCATAATCCCCTTCATCAATCGCTCTGAGGGTTTCACGTACTTTTTTGAGCAATTTGGTTTGACGCTCGACGGTACGAAGGTGCAGTTGCTGCATTTCTTGCTGCGTAGCCACATCCGCCAAATCCGCCTCGGCTTCATGATTGGAAAGGCCCGCACGGGCTTCGTCGATAGCGTGCATCAGCTCTTGTTCTTCCAGCTTCAATAATTTTTTAAAAAACTCTAGTTGAGCCTCGTTCATGTAGTCTGACTCAGGCATAGCAAGCAATTGGGCTTCAGTTAAAGTTGAGAGCGTTGACACGGGGTTCTCCTCACGAGTGATCAATTCTTTATTGTGAAAGCGCCTTTATAGCACTCCTGAGAGCAACCTGCAAGCTGGGGTGACGGGCGGGATAGAAATTTTTATGCGGGGATTTCCCATCGACCCCCTTTGTCAGGGCCAATTCGATGCAGGCGTCCTTGAGTTTTGAGTTTTTCGATTTGCTTTTCAATGGCGCGTGTTGAGAGGTTAAGCTGCTCAGCAAGCTCTGGAATAGTCAGTTCGGCGTTTTCTGTTAAGAGCCGCAAAATCTGTATGTCGGTTTTCCCCGAACTTTTCACCGAACTTTTCACCGAACTCTTTTGTATTGCTTCCTGCAGGGCCGTCAACATAAATTCAACAAAGGGCATGCTATTTGCCATTTGATCTGAGGCTGCAAGTGCTTGATAATATCCATCCTGTTGTTCATGGATCACGGTCTCGACAGGTAGATAGGCCAGTACAGGTTGCCATTTGCTTAAAATCAATGTTTGCCACAATCGCCCCATACGGCCATTGCCATCCTCAAAAGGATGAATAAACTCAAACTCATAGTGAAAAATGCAGCTTGCAATGAGAGGAGAAAAGGTTGTCGTGGACAGCCAATGCAAAAGATCTTGCATCAAGATCGTCACACGGTGCGCAGGAGGGGCCATATGCACCACTCTTGTGCCTCGATAGATGGCCACGCCCCCTGCTCGAAACTGCCCTGGGTGATCCACCAGGCCTAGCATCAGGAGGCGATGGGCGTCGAGCAAATCTTCGCGCGAGGTAGATTTCCAGAGGGGCATTTTTTCGTAAGTTGTAAATGCATTGCGAACTTCTTGAATCTCACGCGGTAGGCCTAACACCCGTTTGCCATCCAGAATATCAGTCACTTGTGCAACACTAAGGGTATTATTTTCAATGGCCAACGATGCTTGAATCGTTTGGATACGCTGACTTCGACGCAGCTTTGGGGATAGGTCACCCTGCAATAAAGCAGACCAGCGTCCGAGCGTCTCAGCGATCTCGTTAGAGCGCTGTAAAATAGCAGGTGTAATATCAAAAGGAGGGTGGTAGGGTTTCGTTGTCATAGAGGGTTGCCATAGCCATAGATAGGATGATTATTTATTTTTTTATGATGGGATGATTTTATAAGATCTCTCAGGATTTGTACAGAACTTTATTTTGAATTTATTTTTTAAAATTTGCTTTTTTCAGAAAAAATGGAGTACAATGGGATTTCTCCATCACTGGGGGCGATATGGTTTCGACGGGAATGATGAAACCTGCGGTGCATGTCGAGGGTGAGCTGTCCTCGTAAATCAGAACTCAGATGCAATTAACTGGCATCAACGAAAGAACCAGCAACAGCCGTAAAGGGCGTGTTGCTGCAAACGATGCGAGCTTTCAAGCAGCTGCTAAAGCTGCCTAACGCTCTCGCCGCTTAAACACCGGCACATCGGCACAAACCAGGCGTGCTTACCCACCTGCAGCGTGCTCATAAAAGATAAGCTCGCGCAAGGATCTGTCTAGAGTCATTGTGCTAAACTGCATCTGGGCTAACGGGTGTGCTCTGTGTCGATTGCAGAGAACAGTCGTGAAACAGTTCAATCGACTACACATGTAGAGCCAAAGGCAGAGTGTTTTCGGACGTGGGTTCAACTCCCACCGCCTCCACCATCTTTATAAAAATAAACAGATTGAAAATCTTTGGCTTAAAATATTACACAAATTATAAAATAACGTGACATCATTTCCAATCTAAAAATAATGTGGTAGACTGTGCGCGCGTTTGCAGTGAACCCATTAATATTTTTTAAAGTTTCTAGGAGAGCCGGGCATGGATGTCAAAGAGCGTAAGCGCTTGGAGCAGGAAGCTAAAGTCGAAAATCGAAAAAGAACAGGACGCAAAATCAAAGCGATCCGTGAGATGCGAGGTCTGACACAGACTGAGGTCTCGCTCAAAGCGGGTTGGAAAGGCCAGCCGAGTCGCCTTTCTAACTACGAACGTGGTGAGCGTGAACCGGATATCACCGATTTGCCTTTGTTGGCCAAAGTGTTGGACATCGATATTGGTTATTTGTATAGCCCCGCTGAGCCCGCGTGTTTTGTATTGGGTGAGCGGGATCGTGTGACGCATCGCTTTGTGACATGGCTCCCTATTCTAGAATGGACGGATATTGTGTCTTACCAGACCAAGCGACCCGTGGTCTTTAAATCCATGATGACAACGACACAACCTGTGGGCGCAAGAAGCTTTGGTCTGTGTATTGAAAGCGACGGAATGCAATCGCGAGAAGGCGGCGAGACGTTTTTACGAGGTAGCCATATTATCGTTGATCCCGACCATCCTTTGAAAGATCAGCATTTTGTGGTGGTTCAACTCCAGAAAGAGACCGCACCCACCTTGCGCCAGTGGGTGATTGACGGGGGCGTGCAATTTCTCAAGCCCTTGAATCCTCAGTATCCCGCAAGTCCAATGACCTCCAGCATGACGATTTTAGGCGTGGTGCGAGAGCTGGTTCGGCATTTTGTTTGATTTTTTTGAAGTATGAATTGGTAAGGCTTTCTAAGTCCCCTCCTCCCTTGCGGAGGAGGGCTAGGGTGGAGGGTGCCAAGCTGCAGCAATCTTTAACTCAAATCCTTATATTTCAGTGGGTACAGACCTTT
Organism: Thiotrichales bacterium; assembly: GCA_023266165.1. GTDB lineage: Bacteria > Pseudomonadota > Gammaproteobacteria > Francisellales > CACEW01 > JAHFRR01. The sequence goes on along the minus strand of JAHFRR010000135.1, from coordinate 386 downwards.
CTTCGTCGTCCTGATGCCACGCGCAGCGGGGCCGTCAGGAACCAGGATTCATAAGGCCTTCACGAAAATCATAGCGCCCCTCTCCCTAACCCTCTCCCGCAAGGCTACGGCATGCACATATCTTGCTAACCTATTGAATTGGGAAGGCTTTCTTATTCCCTCCTCCCTTGCGGAGGAGGGCTAGGGTGGAGGGTTCATGTTGGCAATGCCTGTATTCAGTTGCCTCCCAACTACTGAACAGAAACTCTGCCTAAAGCTTGAAAACATTGGGCTCTGTCTTACCTGGAAATAAAGATCGCAAGATTCCCCTTTTTGCTTCTGAAGGCTTTTTCAAACTGCACCCTCCACCCTAACCCTCCTCCGCAAGGGAGGAGGGAATAAGAAAG
>JAHFRR010000032.1 GCA_023266165.1 Thiotrichales bacterium | reverse complement strand
CCCTCCTCCGCAAGGGAGGAGGGAATAAGAAAGTCTTGCCAATTCAATAGGTTAGCAAGATGTGTGCATGCCAATAGCTCTCAAATTAAATCATTTAACACCATTCACAGATAGCTGCTGGTATTCATGGCTTGAAAGCAAAAACATCATCAACGTTATGACTGAATTAGCAAAAAGCTCTGCATGATGCTTGGGGCATGACTGAGCCACTGAGTGAGAATGCGCATCACTCCCAAAATTTCTCATTTCATTAATAGCTGTAACAATACTCCCAAAGCCCCCGGTTAAAGTTTTCACCAATGGTTTAGAGTACCCTTCTGGATTTAAGAATAATATTTCCCTCACCTTTTTCCATTTCTTCGGAAATTCTTTCAAGTTTGAAACCTCCACAGCAGAGTTCACTAAAATACGATCAAAAATAACTTCCAGTGCTGTCCTACCGGATGTCAAGACGCTTGGAAAATCTTTTTTACTTATAAGCTCGCGTGCTTTTTGCTGCCAGCTTTTAACATGATCACAACTACTCAACTCACAATCAATGACATTTGAGACTGGTGAAAGCTCGTATTCATACTTGTTTTTCAGCAACTTGTGGCCATCATCTGCAAGCTGGAAGTTCAACAGAACTACCATATTATCTCTGTCAAAAGGCTCAGGCACAAGTTTTATAATTTCCGTAAAAAACCGCCCCAAATCTTTCTTGGCATCTGATCCACCGGCAAGCTTACTAAGCGTCCTCGTTAAGACCCAGGCTAGACAATCACCGTCCTGGAACGGATCACAACTGAAGCCCAAGTGATTACAGAGAGTATCAAGCTCGAGATAGCATAACTGTAACTTATCAACAGCGCCTCTTCTGGATGGGCAAATTTTCTCAGATATGGCCTTAATGACTGCAAATGATAACAACCTATCACTCTTCATACGCCTTCTTCACCTGCCCTTCCAGCTTTTCAATATCCGCCACAAACCCACGGATCCCTTGGGCTAGCTTTTCTGTGGCCATGGCATCACTGTTCATCATAAAGCGAAATTGTTTTTCATCGAGATGAACCTGTGTCAAAGATTTCTTCCGCGCAGCTTCCAGCGAAAGCGCAGAGGTGAGCACGCCCGTGTCTTTTTGAAGATCTGCCAATAAACCCGGGCTAATCGTGAGATAGTCACATCCTGCCAAGGCCTCAATCTGCCCTTGATTTCTAAAACTGGCACCCATCACAATGGTCTTGATGTCAAAATGTCGATAATAATCATAAATGGCTTTGACAGACTGCACGCCTGGATCTTCAAATGGCTCTAAATGTCGACCTGCTTGCGCTTTATAAAAATCATAGATCCGCCCCACAAAAGGCGAAATCAAGGTGACGCGAGCAGCAGCACAGGCAATCGCTTGGGCAAAATGAAACATCAAGGTGAGATTGCAATGAATCCCTTCTCGCTCTAGGATTTGCGCAGCTTGAATCCCTTCCCATGTCGCTGCAATCTTGATGAGCACTCGATTTTTTGAGATGCCTGCAGCGGCGTATCGAGCCATCAGTTGGCGAGCCTCAGAGACAGTGCCTAACAGGTCAAACGACAAGCGCGCATCCACTTCTGTGGACACACGCCCTGGGATGATTTTTAAAATCTCAAGTCCAAAGGCAACGCTTAAAGCCTGCATGCTCTCATGCAGCTGATGCCTCACAGATAACCCGGATCGCTTGACTCCTGCAATGGCTGATGCAACCAGCTCTTGATACTCAGGCATATTGGCAGCACTGAGTAACAGACTTGGGTTGGTTGTGGCATCTTGGGGGGTATATTGCTGAATCAAGCGGATATCCCCGGTATCTGCAACGACGGTCGTGATTTTTTTAAGTTGCTCCAGTTTATTCGTCATCACTTTTGACTGCCTCTCTAAAATTTATGAGCCATGGTATTCACCAAAGCTTGCAGCTGCGGGCCTTTGGCATATCCAGGATAGAAATTGGGTTCGCCATTGGCGCCCATATACAAGAGGGTTGGCGTCCCTTGAAATCCATTTTTAGAAAAGAACTGCGTGTTCAGACCCGCTTTCACATAAGCCTCTGCAACTGCGGGGTTTTTTGCATCATCTGCCACAGGGGTTAACCCGCCCTCTTCTGTCTGCGTATTGAAGCTGGCTTCGTCTTGCCTCAAGGCCTGTACAGGATCTTTTGCCGTTAAGAGCGCAACGGCTTTCCCCATGCTGTCAGGCTTTAAAAATCCCACAGGGATCCAACGCACTTGCAATTGCTTGGCTGCGATCATAGGCTCTATCTCTTGATAAATCATATGACAGAAAATACAGTTAGGGTCTATCACAATATACGTTTTATGAGGCGCTGCATCGCTCCCCTCGACAAACCAAGTCGTGCTAGATGCTTCACGATACGCCATTTTCGCAGTCGCACGTGTGATGTATTCTGTCGTCAACTCCGAGGTTAAGCTCTTCCCCTCAGCATTCAAGACATTTCCAGCAATGATGTACTGATCATCTGCCACGAAAACAATCATTTTTTGGCTGGATGCCGCTGTGCTTGAAGGCGCGACAACATAGGCTGTCAGCGTTTTTGAAACGGGAACTATCTCCTCAATCGTCAATTGCTGATGGGCCACCCGCATCAATAACGCCGCCCCGGGATCTGCCTTCACCTCTGTTGTGAGTACCTGCGGGGCAACACCTGCAACAGCCAAACTCAAAACGCCCAATAGACTGACAAGACTCACACTGATCTTTAACTTTTTCACTTCCCTACTTCCTTGATGTGTTTTATTTTAAGGGCATTCTACTCGGTGTCCTTCAAAATTTCAAATGATGTATCCCAATGACGTACCCCAATCTATCTCTTGATCTGGACGGCGCTTTTCACATGAATTTGTAGAAGTCCAGACAGATATGAGACAAATTTTGGTATTGACAATGGGGGCCACTACACAGTATAACGAATAGCTTATTTGACATATCGCTTTACAAGATACGCAAAAACAGCGCGCAAGCCTTGTGCCTCACCCCCTTCAGGGCGACCTGGGAGGGCACGAGTGTTCCAAGCATTGAGATCCAGATGGCACCAATCAATCCCTGGATCGACAAACTTTTCTAAAAACAACGCGCCGATAATCGCCCCTGCCAATCCATGCGAGGCAACATTGTTTAAATCAGCGATTTTACTCTCCAGGCCTGATGCGTAAGGCCGATAGAGAGGCATAGGCCAGACGAGATCCTGGATCTCTTGAGAAATCGTTAAAATCTCTTGCGCAATGGCGGGTTGATTGGAAAAGAGCGCAGGGATTTCAGGGCCCAACGCCACGCGTGCAGCGCCTGTCAGCGTTGCGAAGTCAATCAGCAGATCTGGCTCTTGCTCGCAGGCAAGCGTCAGCGCATCAGAGAGTACCAAGCGCCCTTCTGCATCCGTATTCCCAATTTCAACGGTCAAGCCCTTGCGCGTCACATAGACATCTCCAGGGCGATAGGCATTGCTTGCAACATTGTTTTCAACCGCGGGGATATACAAAGACAAATGGACAGGCAGTTGATAAGCCATGATCAAATAGCTTAAAGCCAAGGCATGCGCAGCCCCTCCCATGTCTTTTTTCATGCGCAGCATACCCGCTGCATCTTTCAGATCTAAACCGCCCGTATCAAAACAGACGCCTTTCCCCACCAATGCAAGCCTCGGGTGCGCAGGATTGCCCCACACCAGCTGGATCAAGCGAGGCTCCGTATGCCCCGCTCGCCCTACGGCATGAATCATAGGGAAGTGATGTGCCAGCAAATCCTCGCCAATCACGGTGGTTGTCACTGCTTTAAACCGCAGACCAATCTCATCTACCGTCATCGCTAAGGCTTCAGGATTCATATCCTCTGCAGGCATATTCACCCAATCGCGCACCATACCGATACTGGAAGCCAGTGGCTGTACGACCGCCAAAATCGCTGCGTCGACCTGTAACATCGGTGTGGGTTTTATAGGTTTGAAATAGCTAAAACGATAACACGCCAATGACCATCCCAATGCCGCTTGCTCCAGGCTGATCAGATCATACCGATCATCCAACTCGTAGGTATGCGGCGATAAGCGCTCAGCCGCTGAAGCCAACGCAAAATAAGGGTCAAAGCCTTCAATACCCACCAGTACCTGCGAAATGACCCCGGTTGTGGCAGGCAGCGTCAGCACTGAGTGACACTTATGAGCGAACTGATGATGGTCAATCCAAGCTTGATACTCAGGGCAGTCTTTCAAGAAATGTTTCAATGCCTTTTTGTTCACAGGAATGAGCTGGATTGCTGTATTTTTGTTTTCCTGAGTTCTTAAGCTTAACCCATAACACATCGATACTTCTGCTTTCATATTTTTGATTTCTCTTATTTTCCTGAATTTTCCCTATTTTACTCGCGCTGCGATCCAAAGCTAGAAATTTTTAATAGTGACACATTCGCCAACAACGTTTTGAGTTGATTCACGGCAACTTCGTTCAGTTTTTTTAGACGCTCTTGTTGGGGTAGCCCCATGCGAATAAACTCAGCATTCATAGATTCCAGGTTGGTCATAACGAGTAACTCTTGAATATTAGCAGCATCTCGAATATTACCCCTCTGCTCAATATTTTCTTCACGCCACTGTTTTGCTGTTTTCCCAAATAAAGCTACGTTGAGCACATCCGCCTCATCTGCATAGGTTTTACTAATCTGATCAATACTGACAACTGGAATAAGATGTGCCTTGATTGCGTCAGTATGAATCCGATAGTTGAGTTTAGACAAGGCTCTTGTCAAATTCCACTCTTGAGATAAACGTCGTCCCTCATCTGATTTTAGCCGCTGAAACTCTGTGATTAAATAGAGTTTAAACTCAGGACTCAGCCACGAACCAAACTCAAACGCGATATCGTGATGCGCATAAGTACCTCCATACCGCCCAGAGCTTGCCATTAAACCACAGGCTTTGGTTGTTTCGATCCACTTTTTCACTGAAAGAAAGAAACTATTGCGCCCAGCCTCATTTTTAATTCCCTCGAATTCGAGGGAATTAAAAATTGGATTATGCAACTTTTCCCAGACACCTAAAAATAAAACGGTATCTTTATTTCTCATCCATTGCTCAATGAGCGCAGTACCACCTTCAAAGTTTTTGACCATATCCGTGAGTGAGATATACTCTCCATCAGGGTGAGGCAAAACCGTAATTTCAGAGCCTTGAACAACTAATGAAGTTGCTTTTCTTCCCTTCGCCATCTTAGCCCACCATTCTCAATTTTGTTTCGTGTTGAGGTTTATTTATTTTTTATAAAAATTTTTAAACTATAACCATTGATTAATCATTTTGACATCACGCGCGCTTAAAGATCCAATGTCTGCCTGTAGGCTCAGCCAGTTTAAGACGTATTGGTATTTCTGATTGGCCAGATTGACGCGTGCGGTAAACAGCTGCTCCACGCCATTGAGCACTTCAACTAAAGTCACCGTTCCCGCTTTGTATTCCGCTTGTAGAGCACTCAGCGAGGCCTGAGAGGCTTGAACGGAAGCTTGATAGGCGAGGATCGCGCTGGAGTCAGTCATCACAGCCAGATAATCTTGTTGGGTTTGACTATGAACACTGCGCTCCAGGGCTTGCGTAGTATAGGATTGCGCAGCATATTGATGCGCGAGCTGAGAAGTTGCTGCAAAACCTCCCCCGCTTTGAAATAAATCCCAGGTAAACTGCAAACCGATCGCACCATTGTTTTGGCTGCGATACCCAATCACCGAAAGCGTTCTGCCCTCTGTATCATTTCGCTGATAAGACCAGGAGGCTACCAGGCTGACTGTGGGGAAAAACCCAGAGCCTACACCGCTTTGCAAGTTGCTGTAGGTCGCCTCTTGCGTCTCTCTCGCCGCTTGAATCTGATGGTTATGGATGAGGGCTTTGTTCATCCACCAGGAGAGCGATGCAGGCTGAGGGGCTCCCAGCTGGGTTGTCGACGAAAACGCTTTTAAATGCGTGTGCGCCTTTCCTGTGAAGGTTTCCAGCTGTTGCCAGGCAATATCCAACGCATTTTGAGCAGAGATCTCACTGGCCTTCGCAGCATCGTACTGTGCCTTGGCTTGGGCCAGGTCTGTTTGTGTCGAAAGCCCCACTTGGAACTTTGCCTGGATCTGACCAAGTGTACTTTTCAAAAATGCAGTCTGCGCATGTGCAGCCTCTAACTGCTCATGGGCATTCACCACTGCAAAATAAGCGGATACTACTTGAATGATAAACTGCTGCTCTTGGTCTTCATAGGTGCTCTGCGCAGCTTCTGCCATATGTCCTGCGGCTTGATAGGAAAAAAAATCAGGGAGATTGAAAAGATCTTGACTGGCCTGAAACGACACCGATTCCGTGTGATAACGAGAAAGCCCTTGCGTGTCTTGCATATTGGCACTGCCACGCATACTCACCTGAGGCAGCAACGCGCCAAAGTTAACTCCTACCGCCGCTTGATCCGCCTCCAGTGTCGCATGCTGCGCTTGAAGACTCGGGGCATCACGATACGCTTCTTGGTAGACTTGCAAAAGAGTGGTGGCAGAGACGAGCTGGGAAAGGTTTATGAGTACGGCACTTGCTATCGCTCCCATCATACCCAGCTTTCTAAACAATACTGCGTTGGATTTCATACTGCTCTTATACCCTGCCTTAAACTTTACTCATCACCCTTCAACGGTCTATCAGTTAGTCGCCTCTCCCCTTGAGGGAGAGGTGACTCCATCGACCCGCCTAAACACCCCACTCAACGTCAACGTCCATCATACCCAAATTCATTTCAACACGCCATGACATTCTTTAAATCGCTTGCCAGATCCACAGGGGCAAGGCTCATTACGCCCAATTTTTGGGGTCGATGAGGACACCAGAGGCGCTATCGCTTGTGGCGCAGGAGGCGTAACCTGCACTTTAGCTAATACACTCACCACATCATAATGGAAGCTATCAAGCATCGACTTAAACAAGAAATACGCCTCGCGCTTGTATTCTTGCTTCGGGTCTTTTTGCGCATAGCCCCGCAGCCCAATGCTTTGACGCAGATGATCCAGCGCACTCAGATGCTCACGCCAGTGTCGATCTAAGCTCTGCAATAAAATATTTTTTCCAAAAACCTGCAGTCCTTCGACTCCCGCCAGCTTTTGTTTCTCAAGATACAGCGCTTGAAGCTCTGCAAGAATTTTCTCAGGGAGCTGATCGACATCACTCGTATCGACCCAGGTTTGAAGCTGCGCCTGAGTTTGCTGGGCATGGATAAATCCAAAGTCTGTATTCAAGCGTGCGGCTAACCCAGGCAAATCCCACATTTCTTCGACACTGCCCTCAGGGATATGGGTCTGAACTAACTGGGTGATCACATCTCTGCGAATCTCTTCCCACAGGCTGTCAAAATCAGTGGGGCTGTTTTCCAAAAGATAGCGACGCTGATCATAGATGACTTGGCGTTGGGCATTGGCAACATCATCGTATTCCAACAGCTGCTTGCGAATATCATAGTGATGCGACTCTACTTTCTTCTGGGCTTTCGCAATTTGACGCGTGATCATGCGGCTTTCCAGCGGTTCCCCATGCCCCATCCCCATACGCTTCATCATACTGGCCATGCCGGGAGAAATAAAAATGCGAATCAAGTTATCTTCCAGAGATAAAAAGAACCGGCTAACCCCCGGATCTCCTTGACGGCCCGAACGGCCTCGCAATTGATTGTCAATGCGACGTGACTCATGACGCTCAGACCCCATGATATAGAGCCCACCTGCTTGCACCACTTGATCATGACGACGCTGCCAGTCTTGCTTTAACTGCTCCAATTGCTCAGGCGTTGGATGGACTAAGGCAGTCGCTTCTACTTGAAAATTCCCCCCCAAAATAATATCCGTCCCCCGCCCTGCCATGTTGGTGGCAATGGTTAAAGCGCCTGGACGCCCGGCTTCCGCAATCACCAAGGCCTCACGGGCATGCTGCTTGGCATTCAAGACTTCATGGCGAATTTTCTTTTGTTTGAGCAATGTTGAAAGATATTCAGAGGTTTCAATGGATGCCGTGCCCACCAAAATTGGCTGCCCACCTGCCAGCACCTGCTCAATCTCTTGGATAATCGCATCAAATTTTTCAGGAATGGTTAAGAACACATAATCTGGCAAGTCTCGGCGAATCATAGGGTTATGCGTGGGGATGATCACCACCTCTAAACCATACGTGCGATGAAACTCAAAGGCTTCCGTATCTGCCGTCCCCGTCATGCCAGAGAGCTTTTGATACAGCCTAAAATAATTTTGGAAGGTAATCGAGGCCAGCGTTTGATTTTCTCCCTGGACTTTTAAGCCCTCCTTCGCTTCAATCGCTTGATGCAAGCCATCCGACCAGCGACGACCTGGCATCGCTCGCCCGGTGTGTTCATCCACAATGACAATTTCATGGTCTTTCACCATGTAGTCCACATCTTTGTGAAACAGCGAATGAGCGCGCAACACCGCATTGATGTAATGCATCAAAGTCACATTCTGCGGGCTATAGAGGCTCTCGTTAGACTTTAATAAACCGGCCTCTAATAACAAAGCCTCTAGTTTTTGATGCCCCGCCTCTGTCAAAAAAGCCTGCTTAGATTTTTCATCGAGAGAATAATCCCCCGTAAGGGCGTCTTTATCGCCTAATTCCAGCTGAGGCATCAAGGCAATCAGCTGGGCATACAACTCAGAGCTGTCTTCAGAAGGCCCTGAAATAACCAAGGGCGTACGGGCTTCATCAATCAAAATCGAATCGACTTCATCGACCACAGCAAACTGCAGGCCACGCTGCACGCGCCCTTCGATACTAAAGGCCATGTTATCACGCAGATAGTCAAACCCAAATTCGTTGTTCGTGCCATAGGTAATATCGGCATCGTAAGAAACTTTACGCGCAGAGGGCTCCATTCCTGAGGTAATCGTGCCCACTGACAATCCTAAAAACTCAAAAATCTTGCCCATCTGCTCCGCATCACGTTTTACCAGATAGTCATTCACCGTCACCAAATGTGCACCCTGACCCAAAAGGGCATTGAGATACAAAGGCAGTGTGGCTACCAGCGTTTTGCCCTCTCCCGTGTGCATTTCAGCGATCTTGCCCAAATGCAAAATCATGCCTCCCAGGATCTGGACATCATAATGGCGCAGCCCTAGGGTTCTACGACTGGCCTCACGTACGACAGCAAACGCCTCGACTAAAACACTGTTGAGCGATGCACCTTGATTGAGCCTCGCTTTGAACTCTACTGTTTTATGTGAAAGCTCTGCATCTGAAAGCTGTTGCAGGCTGGGCTCTAAGGCACTGATCTTATGCACTTCTTTCATCAAACGTTTGATTAAACGCTCGTTTCGACTGCCAAAAAATCGTTTTGCAAGGGTGTTGATCATCTCTATTCTCTTGATTGTTTCTCTTTATGTGGGATGCGTCTTTCGCAAAGTTTTGGTATCCTATCACAAAATATCAGAGCGAGCGAATCGGAGCGAATTGAGCACATGGCATCTCACACCTCCTCTCACCCCAAACGACGTCCGGCTTCCGTGCAAGCTCTGTTGGGCAAAAGCCGAAGTTCAACCTTAAGCGCACTGGTCGTGCAGGCGCATGCCAAACAAGATCTGCTCGAAACCCTTAAATGGGTGCTCCCCCCTGAAATTCAACCCCATTGCGTTGCAGTTTCAGTTTATAAAGATCAGATCTCTTTGCTGATCTCAGAGCCTGCTTTGTTGACGCGGCTCTACTATTTTCAAAACGATCTGCTGCGTGAACTGCACAAGATTCCAGGATTCAGTCATTTTCAAAAAATAAAATTCCGCGCGCAGTCTCAACAGAGCTTGATTGACCCAACCCCCACCATCACACAACCCATACCCCGCTATTTTCCCGTGAGCGTCATTGAAAGCCTTCAACATTGGAGTCAAGCCACACACAATCTCCAGCTCCAGCACGCTCTTAATCGCATTGTGAAGCGGCATTGTCAAACCCCACAACAGGATGCTCTCCCATGATTTTTTTATTAAGTTTATTTACTGCTTCACATTTTCACAGTTTTTTTGAGTGGACAGGCACCGTGGCCTTTGCCATCACAGGGGCGCTTGAGGCTATTCGCCGTCGCATGGATTTAAGCGGGGCTATGCTCCTGGCCTTTGTTACAGGAACAGGAGGCGGCACGATTCGAGATCTGATCCTGCATCAAAACGTCTTTTGGACCCTTCAGCCCTATTATATTTATTTGACCCTCTTGACAGGTGCGTTGGTCTTTTTCTTTTACCAACAAACCACGCAGTTGCTACGACAGACCATGGCGCAAAAGGCTTTGCTGCTCTTTGATGCGTTGGGGCTGGTCGCGTTCACCATTGATGGCGTCTCTAAAGCTCTCGCCATCCATGAGCCCATGGTGGTGTGTGTCATGATGGGCACCCTCACAGCGGTGGGTGGGGGCATGATGCGTGATATGCTCGCCAATGAAATCCCCATGATTCTGCGAGGTCAGCTCTATGCAACCCCTACGGTGCTGGGCGGTCTGGCCTATCTCTGCATGATCCGCTATACCCAATCAGATGCCCTAGCCATGGCTGCTTGCGCCCTCACGGTGCTGGTCTTACGCCTCTTGGGCATCTATAGAAACTGGCATCTGCCGATGATTAAAGGGTGAGAGCATGATATCTCAAACCCTGATCGCTGTGGGCCTCTCAGGCGGAGTAGACTCCTCCGTCGCAGCGCTTTTATTGAAGCAAAGCGGGGCTTCTATCATGGGCATCTACATGAAAAACTGGGAAGAGGATGATACGCAAGACTATTGTTCCGCTTCAGAAGATATCGCTTATGCCCTCAGTGTGTGCGACAAGTTAGACATCCCCTTTCACACGGTCAATTTCGCCCAAGAATATTGGGATCACGTGTTTGAATATTTTCTTGCAGAATATCAAGCAGGGCACACCCCCAATCCGGATATTCTCTGCAATACTGAGATAAAATTTAAAGCTTTTTTAAATCATGCGAAAAGCTTGGGGGCTAGCCATATTGCCACAGGACATTACGCTCAACTCAGCTCTGCCCCTGAACTTCACTTATTACGAGCGGCTGATCCTGAAAAAGATCAAACCTATTTTCTACATGCCCTCTCGCACACGCAGCTTCAACACGCACGCTTTCCCATAGGTCATCTTCATAAACCTCAGGTGCGGGAACTGGCAAAAAGAGCTAGGCTGCCTACGCACCAACGCAAAGACAGCACGGGGATCTGTTTTATTGGCGAGCGTCGCTTTAAAGATTTTCTCGGCCGCTATCTCCCCGCGCAACCCGGGTCTATTGTCAATGATCAAGGGAAAATCTTAGGGCAACATCAAGGCCTGATGTATTACACGCTGGGTCAGCGCAAAGGCATTGGGATTGGAGGCCTGTCGCACAGCGATGAATCCCCTTGGTATGTCGCCCATAAAGACTTGACGCGCAATGAGCTGATCGTCGTTCAGGGGCATGATCACCCTTTGCTATTGAAGCCCAGTCTGATCACCCTCCCCGCCCATTGGATTTCAGGGGTTGCGCCGGATATCCACTTTCGATGCACCGCCAAAACACGGTATCGACAACAAGATCAAGCCTGCCAGGTTCATGTATTAGAAGATCAAAGCCTGCAAGTGATGTTTGACGAACCTCAACGTGCCATCACACCTGGGCAATCCCTGGTGTTGTATCAGGATGCTCGCTGTTTGGGTGGGGCGAGGATTGTGGTATGATCGAGGCAGCGTTTTGAAAGGGAGTTTCTAGCACTCATGCACCCCAACTATCAATACTTTCTCCCCCAACATAGGCTCTCTCGCATCGCGGGGGTACTGACGAATTCTCAAAAACCCTGGCTGAAGAATTTTTTAATTCGTCGCGCCCAAAAAGCATTTGATATCTCGTTGAGAGAGGCCGTTCAAGAAGACCCTACAGCTTACTTAAGTTTCAATGACTTTTTTACTCGAGCGCTGAAACCCAGTGCACGCCCCATTGATCCTGACCCTACCCACCTGGTTTCTCCCGCAGATGGCCGAGTACTGGCATGGGGCACGCTTGCTCACCAACGCCTGCTGCAAGCCAAGGGGCGTTACTATGCCCTCCCTGATCTGGTACAAGATCGCAAGCTTGCCCATCAGCTGTCAAACGGCAGCTTTGTGACACTCTATCTCTCCCCTCAAGATTACCATCGCGTCCATCTGCCCTATCCAGGAGTCTTGACGGATATTCGCTATATACCAGGGCAGCTGTTTTCTGTCAGCCCACGCAGTGCAGCGTCAATTC
>JAHFRR010000031.1 GCA_023266165.1 Thiotrichales bacterium | reverse complement strand
GGGGGCATGGGTGTTTTGCATCGATTCATGTCCATTGAAGACAATATTCAAGAATTCAAAAAATGCCAGCACAAAGCATTTGTTTCTGTGGGGTGTACCCTCGCTGAGTTAGAGCGCGCTGAAGCGTTGAAAACCGTAGGTGCCGAGTACTTTTGCATTGATGTGGCTCATGCTCATGCCAAATATGTTGGCAACACGTTAAAAGCTCTTCGCAAAATGCTTCCCCATGCCTGTATCCTGGCAGGCAATGTGGCCACCTACGCGGGGGCAGACTTTTTGGCAGCCTGCGGTGCAGACATCATTAAAGTCGGGATTGGCGGGGGTTCAGTGTGCAGCACCCGAATTAAAACAGGTTTTGGTGTTCCAACCCTGACATCTGTCCAAGAATGTGCGCGTGTAGACCGCTCCATTGTTGCAGATGGTGGCTTGCGAACCCCGGGAGATATCGTCAAGGCACTGGCTTTTGGGGCTGATTTTGTGATGTTAGGTGGCATGTTTGCAGGCACGCGGCCTACACCAGGGGATGTCATTGTCAAACCCAATGGATCCAAAGTGAAAATGTATCGTGGGATGGCAAGCCGTGAAGCTCAGGCAGATTTTATGGGAGGTATGCCCGACTGGAAAACAGCAGAAGGGGTTGCTACCGAAGTGCCTTATCGAGAAGAGGAAGAGGCCATTTTAGCGGATATTATTGGCGGATTGCGCTCTGGACTCACCTACGGGGGATCGGCCAGTATTCGTGAGTTGCAACGCAAACTCAACTATACGTTAATCACCCCTGCAGGGCGCATCGAAAGTCTGCCTCACAAAACGTTTCAATAAAATTTAATAAAATCAACGGGAGTTTAAAAATATGAGCATCCTCAAGACTTGTTTCATCAGTAGCAGCTTTTTTTTATGCAGTGCAATCGCTGCAGTGGAACCCTCAACGCTGATCCAGCTCTCTCCAGGTCAGACACATTTTGCCGTGAAACTTTCTGCCAACCCAACAACAGGATATCAATGGTTTTTAACGCAATACCCCTCTAAAGCCGTTCATTTTATTGGATATCACTATGAGATAAATCCTGCACCCAAAGGCATGGTGGGCGTTCCAGGGTATTCATACTTTACGTTTTCAACCGAGCCTGACTTTCAAGTCGGGCCTCAAGAAGTCACCTTGGAGTTTGTGTACCAACAACCTTGGGTGGGTGGTGCTGTCTCAGCGCCTTATCCCGTGAAAGTGATGGTGTTGCCCATCGATGTCTCTCAGACGACTGCCTCTAAGGCATCTGAAGCCTCTACAGGGAGGGCCTCATAATGTCAGAAGCGATTTCACTTACCCCTCGACAACAGAAGCTCTGTGCCCTATGGGAAGCGCATACCCAAGCTGAGTTCGTCGCCCACAGTGTAGAAGAGACCATGGCAACGATGTGTGAAGGCGCGCATCTGATCAATATCCCTGTGATGACCGGAGGCGTTGGATTGACGGAAGTTCGTGAGTTTTATGCAAAAAAATTTATTCCCAACCTTCCAGAAGATATCGAGACAGTCTTGATCTCTCGTACCATTGGAGAGTCGCAAATTGTCGATGAGCTGATTCTCAAATTCACTCATACAGTGTCTATGCCTTGGATGTTGCCTGGCATTGCGCCCACAGGCCAGCGTGTAGAAGTGCCTTTGGTTGTTATTATCGGATTTAAAAGTGATAAGGTCTCACATGAGCATATCTATTGGGATCAAGCCTCTGTGCTCGTTCAGACGGGGCTACTGGATGCAAGCAAGTTGCCTGTTGTGGGGATTGAGAGTGCCACGCATGTGGAAAAAGTTTCCAGAGCGCTGTCTCATGGAATTCAGAAAGTGCAGCCCGTAAAAACAGCGAAAACCCCATGAACTTCGCCTTATTTGCGTTAGCCCTGAGTGCTTTTGGCATTGGGACGACTGAGTTTGTGATTATGGGGATTCTCCCAGAAGTGGGTCATAGTCTGCAGGTGAGCATTCCCATGGCAGGGTTGCTGGTGAGTCTATATGCGCTGGGTGTTGCTGTAGGCGCACCCATCATGACTTTTTTAACTAAAAACCTGTCTCGTAAAAGAGCTTTATTGATCTTGATGCTGATTTTTATCATGGGTAACATGGCGTGCGCGATGTCATGGAATTACAGCACGATGATGATGGCAAGAATCCTGACATCGTTTTGTCATGGCTCTTTTTTTGGGATAGGTGCCGTGGTAGCCACACGATTGGTGCCACCTGAACGCAAGGCGCATGCGGTTGCCTTGATGTTCACAGGATTGACGTTGGCCAATGTGATCGGTGTGCCTTTGGGTACCTGGATTGCAGAGTACTGGGCCTGGCATATCACGTTTTGGTTGATCGCAGGGATTGGTGTTCTGGCGTTTCTCGCCCTCTGGGCTTTTCTACCGGAATGCGGCCATAACGAGGCGCCTGTCAACTTTAGAGAAGAGCTGAGGGTGATGCGCCAGCCCAACGTTTTGCTTGCCATGCTGGTCACCCTGCTGACGTTTGCAAGCGTCTTTGCGTTATTCACTTACATTGCGCCTATTTTACTGGATATCACAAAAGTGCCAAGAAGCTGGATTACCCTGGCTTTGCTGGTGATTGGAGTGGGGTCTGTCATGGGGAACTTATGGGGTGGAAAGCTAGCAGATCAAGGGATCTCGTATGCCTTGAGGGTGACCGTTGGGTTTTTGCTTGTGATCGCTTTGATTTTTAGCATCAGCAGTGCGTGGCCTTATGCCGCTGTGATGACCCTGTTTTTTTGGGGCGTGGCCTCGTTCTCAACCGTTGCCCCTCTTCAGATGAACGTTGTCAAAGCCGCGCATGCCGCGCCCAATATTGCCTCCACCCTCAATATCGGTATTTTCAATATGGGCAATGCCTTAGGCGCTTATCTGGGAGGTGTGCCTTTGTCTTTAGGCTTTGGCCCTGAGGGATGTATTGGAGTGGCTGTGGGGTTGGCGTTGCTGGCCTTTTTGGCGGCGATGGTGAAGGGGTTGGTGGCAAAAAACGCGTTGGCAGCGTGAGGATGTTGGGGAGACAGGGCTATGTGGAATGAAGTGCTCAATCGACTTGACCGTGTCAAAACACCTCAACGCGCCATTGAGTCCTGGGGAGGGTTGGCGGGATCATGCGTTTTGGTGAATCATGGTATCAATTCTGTTTATCGCTTTCTGAGTCAGGGCCAACATTATTATTTGCGAATTGCGCACGGCCAGTTGCGTCATGAAGCAGAGCTCCTAGCAAGCATGGCTTTTCAGCGTTATCTATGGGTACATCAGGTGCCCGTGTGCGAACCTATCCCAGCACGCAGCGGTGCTTGGGTTGTGGCCCTTGATCAGGGAGAAGATATTTTTTTAGCACATGTCTGTAAAGCAGTACCTGGATCTGCCCTGCAGTTTGATCATCAGGATTCTCAGGTATACATCAACTGGGGTAAGGCGTTAGGTGCTTTTCATAGGGTCGCCACTCAGTACGCACCTGGCATACATCACTATACGGATTGGCATCAATCTCTCGATGAGCTACAAGGATATGCGCATCTGGAATCGACAGTCATTCAGGAGGAGTTGACCCAGGTCACTGCACATTTCTTTCAATGTCCGCAAACGCCGCATCTTTATGGGTTAAACCATGGAGATCATCGAGAAGCCAATGTGCTTTCTGAAAAGCGTCAAATCCATTTTATTGATTTTGATTTACCGTGTTATCATTGGTTTATGAGTGATTTTTCTCGGCCGTTTTTCCAATCGATTGTTCAGGGAGATGTCCGGTGGACACAGCATTTTCATGCCTATCTGTCGGGCTATCAATCAGTGATGCCATTGAGTCAGGAGGTCCTTCACGAGTTTTCATGGCATATTCGCATGAAGCTGCTGGAAATTTATCTATGGACTAAAAATAATTTTGAGCCCTCCGCCAGCCTACCAGGTGCTGAAACCTCTGTAGGTCAATGTTCAATGGCTCAATTGCAAAAGGCTATCGTGGATCAAACCTGGATGCTTGCGGTTGATCAGGTGATTTTCAGGAAGAGCATGTGTAAAGATTTCCCTTTCTTTTATCAAGATGAGTGTTTAAAATCAATTTGACTATAAACTTAAGGTAGATTCTAAGAGGTACCATCATCATGCCGTTGACTCACGTATCGATGCGAAAAGGCAAATCAGAACGCTATAAAGAAGCGATGTTAGAGAGCATTTATTTGGCCATGCGAGAGACCTTCAATGTCCCTGAAAATGATCGTTTCATGGTGATCCAGGAGTGTGAGCAAGATAATTTTGTGTATGGCAAAAACTATCTGGATATTGCACGAAGCAATGATTTGCTCTTGATCCAGCTCACCGTAAGCAATACGCGCTCTGTAGAGCAGAAAAAAGCGCTGTATGCCAGGATTGTCGAGCTTTTGGTTCAAAATATTCAGATTCGCCCCGAGGATGTTTTTATCAATCTGGTGGAGGTTGCAAAGGAAAATTGGTCATTTGGACTGGGTGTGGCGCAGTATGCGTAGATGTTACAATGACCATGCATCATAACACGCCATCCCGATTATCGAGCGCTTTCTAACATTCGAAATAAGCTGTCACGTCGAGCGCTGGGAAGAGCGTTTGGGTCGCTCAAACGCAGCTGTATCCGGCATCCTGGCTCTTTGTCATGTCGACAATCACGAAATTGACAGTGCCCTAGATCTGCGTGAAACTCTTTAAAGCCTTGGAAGATGGCTTGACGCTCCAGATCCCACACCCCGAACTCTCGAATGCCCGGGGAGTCAATCAAATTACCCCCTTGAGGTAAATGATAGAGTTGTGCTGTGGTCGTCGTGTGCTGGCCTTTTAAGTTGGCCTGCGAGACCTCCTGGGTGCGGGCCAGTGGTTTTCTGAATAGCGCATTGATCAGGGATGATTTCCCTGTGCCTGAAAGCCCCATCATCACGGATTGATGCCCTATCAGTGCCTGATTGAAAGCTTCTAGTCCTTGATGTTCCAGCGCACTGCATGCAAGCCAGGGATAGCCCAGCTGCTCATGGTAATACTTTAAAGTTTCTAATATCTTTAAATCTTGATTTAAATTTTTATCTAAATTTTTATCTAAAAGATCTGTTTTATTGAATAAAATCAAGGGTGAAAGATGAAAATACTCAGCAATCACCAAATACTGGTCGAGATAATATGGGATAAACTCAGGGAGTTTGGCAGTGACAATAACCAACTGCGTGATATTCGCCGCGATGTCTTTTTGTCGATGGTAGGGGTCAGGGCGAAAGAGGAGCGAGGTGCGATCAGCGCGTGCAATGATGACAGGATTGTGGGGGTCTTCGAGCGAGACCAACACGCGATCTCCCGCAACGAGAGCGCCTAAGTTTTGCCGTACGAAACACGACAGCAGCGCACCGGATTCCAACTCTATCTGGACTTGCCGACCCAAGTTGGCAATCAATAAGGCCCATTCCCCAGCGTCTGGGGTATTTAAGACTTGGTTGCGCCTTGCATCCAAAACCCGATGCTGACGCTCAGAAAGCTTACGTGCCATGAGGTTGGCCTATGTTGATCATGGCTAGACATCCAGATTCTCAGCATTCAATGCATTTTCTTGGATAAAGTCTCGACGTGGCTCAACCTGATCTCCCATGAGGGTTGTAAAGATTTGATCCGCGGTCATGGCATCTTGGATGGTGACACGCAGGAGGCGTCGAACAGCAGGATCCATGGTGGTTTCCCAGAGTTGCTCGGGGTTCATCTCTCCCAGGCCCTTATAGCGCTGAACGGTTTGACCACGGCGTGCTTCTTTCATCAGCCATTCATGCGCAGCTTTGAAGGAATCCACGACTTGCTCTCGATCTGCACGGCGGATAATAGATTGTCCAGGAGAGATGAGATCCTGAAGATTGCGCCCTAGATCCAGCAAAGACTTATACTCTGTGCTTTGAAAAAAGACGGGTAAAAAGAGATACGCATGATGCACACCATGTGCAATGACATCCACCGTCATGGCAAAACGCCCACTGTCATCGGTAGGTTGGATCCCAAAGCGCATCTTCAGGGTTTTAGAACCCGCTGGAATTAATGCTTCCAACCCTTTGACCCACCAGGCTTCCAGTGTTGATTGTGCTGTAAAGTCTTGTGGTGCAGGGCTGAGATACGGCAAGGCTTCTAAGACATCTATGGGATATCGTCTGGAAAGTCTTTTGACAATAGACTGATTTTTCTGGTATAGGTGAATCAGACGTTCTAATACAGGCCCTTGGACTGGTACGCTGTTGGGTTTTGAGAGGAGGGAGGCATCTGAGATGGCAATCTGGGTGAGGTAGGCATCCAGGGCTGCATCGTCTTTGACATAGGTCTCTTGTTTGCCTTTTTTCACTTTATACAACGGGGGTTGTGCGATATAGATGTGCCCACGCTCGACAATCTCACGCATTTGGCGATAGAAGAAGGTGAGCAGCAAGGTTCGAATATGCGAGCCATCGACATCAGCATCCGTCATGATAATAATGCGATGGTAACGCAATTTATCCGGATTATACTCGTCGCGTCCAATCCCGCACCCTAAAGCGATAATCAACGTTCCGACTTCTTGTGATGCCAGCATCTTATCAAATCGTGCTTTTTCGACATTCAAAATCTTACCTTTTAGGGGTAAAATCGCTTGAGTACGCCGATCTCGAGCTTGTTTGGCAGAGCCGCCTGCGGAGTCTCCCTCTACCAAGTAAAGCTCTGAACGCGCAGGGTCTTTCTCTTGGCAATCCGCCAACTTACCGGGCAAGCCTGCAATATCTAAAGCACTTTTGCGTCGTGTCATCTCACGCGCTTTACGTGCCGCTTCTCGCGCTCGCGCTGCATCCATCATTTTGCCCACAATGGCTTTGGCATCTTGAGGGTTTTCTAAAAGAAACTCTTGGAACCGCTCGCTGATCAGGGCTTCGACCACGGGCTTGACTTCAGAGGAGACCAGTTTGTCTTTAGTTTGAGATGAAAACTTAGGATCCGGAACTTTGACAGACAGCACAGCGGTTAAGCCTTCGCGGGCATCATCCCCTGTCGTTGCGATTTTATCTTTTTTAGCAATACCTTCTTTTTCAATGAAGGTATTGAGGGTGCGAGTGAGCCCTGCTCTAAACCCTGCAAGGTGGGAACCCCCATCTCTTTGAGGGATATTGTTGGTATAGCAATAAATATTTTCTTGGAAACCGTCATTCCATTGCATGGCGAGTTCTACGGTAATATTATCCCGAGTGGCATTGAGGCTGAAGGCTTTCTCGTGAGCGAGGGTTTTATTTTGATTGAGATACCCCACAAAAGCTTCGATGCCGCCGATATATTCAAAAACATCCGAGCGCCCTTCGCCTCGCTCATCCAGCAACTCGATGCGCACCCCTGAGTTCAAGAAAGACAACTCTCGCAAGCGTTTGGCTAAGATATCATAGTTAAACGTCAAGACGTTATTGAATATGATGGGGCTGGGTTTGAAGCGAACCAGTGTGCCTGTTGCCGCGCTATCTCCAATGACTTTTAAAGGCGCATCGGGTACACCCAGATGGTAGACCTGATGGTGAATATGGCCTTCGCGCTGGATCGTCACTTCTAAGATTTCAGAGAGCGCGTTGACGACCGAGACCCCAACACCATGCAAACCCCCAGAGACTTTATAGGAGTTGCTATTAAACTTACCGCCCGCATGGAGAATTGTGAGAATGACTTCAGCCGCTGAACGCTTCTCTGTCGCATGAATCCCGACAGGAATTCCGCGGCCGTTATCGTCTACCGAGACGGAGTCATCAGGATGAATGATGACTTTGACACGCGTGCAATACCCTGCCAAAGCCTCATCGATGGCGTTATCCACCACCTCAAAGACCATATGGTGAAATCCAGAGCCATCATCCGTGTCTCCAATGTACATACCAGGGCGTTTTCGAACGGCATCTAAGCCCTCTAGCACTTGAATGCTGGATTCATCATAGGCTTGTGGTGCTGGCGCTTGTTGGGCCTTGAGTGCTTCATCCGACACGGTCATATCCTCTTATTATTTTTGACTGGCCATTGTATCAAAATTTACCTCAAAAGGCGAATGCGTGAGGGTAAATTTGGATAGATGAGTATGCGCGTCTATTAAAATAAGGGCAGCGATGTGTGGAAGAGCTTCTTGCCCCAAAAAAAGATGCCGTCCATTGCAAACATCGCTGCCGACAAAATCCAGTGTAAAGCACAAAAATGATCTTGTAAAGACCTTTTTGATTTTTATTTCGTCTTTTTGGGTATAAAATATTTATATCGGAGTTGCAGGCCATAGGAATGTCAGTTCATGCTTGTTATGCCACAGATGGATCACACGCCCATGAGGGATCTCTTGAAAGGCGCGAATAACCTTAAGATCAACCGCTCCCTGCAACTTGATCGTGCAGATCATCCGCTTGAGCGTGTGAGAAGCGATCCAGGCTTGGATCCAGGGCAAGAGGCGTTCTGGATAGCAGGCAATATCCGCAACGAACCAGTCTAGTGCGCCCAATGAACCAGGCTTAATGGAAAACGCACTGACGTGTCGAGATTCAATATGGGTAAGCCTTTGAAGAGAAGGCGCTAGGGGCGCTTTATCAATTGCCAAAACATGGGCCCCGAATGTACTTAAGACCCAGCTCCAACCCCCTGGAGATGCTCCAAAATCCACACATTGATCTCCTGGTTTTGGATACACGCCCCACCAGGTCAAGGCTTCCCAGAGTTTGAGATAGGCCCGATTAGGCGGATCATTTTTGTTTTCTAGAAATGTTATCACCCCACCTGGTATGGCTTTCCAGACGTTTTTTGAAAATAGCAGGGTATGGGCATCAAGCAAACAAAACCCACCCCATTTTTTAAGTTTTTTGATGCCAGTGACATCAGGTGCGATATCAGGTGCGATGGGAAACACGATGCCATTAAAATCAGGGACTTTACGTAAGGTTTCTTGAATAAGAACCCCTCGCCCTTGATGGCTAAAAGCCTTATGATACCCAAAAATCCCCTGAGATTTTAAAAGCTTGACGGCATGTCCAATCGAATCGATCTGAGCGATCTGAGCCTCTTGCCAGATATCCAGGGCAAAGGCAGGCTCACCCTTTTGCTGACTGAGGACAATAGAGAGCCCAGGGCTATTGAATACGCGCGCTTCTGGATCCCCTAACTCTTGGATCAGGAGGCTGACAAATTCAGGTTTGGAGAAATAAGTATTCATGAAAGGGAATCATAACGGGAAGCTTCACACCCTGCAAGTACCTGCAAGTACCTGTCAGTCTCTTACTTGATAGAGGTCAAAAACATGTTAAGATATCAATAAGATACCAAACCATAAAAGGATTACATTAAATGAAGCGTGTCACCGGAATCGGCGGAATTTTTTTTAAAGCCAAAGATCCTAAAGCATTAGGCGAGTGGTATCGCAAGCACTTAGGTATTGACGTTCAAGACTGGGGTGGTGCAATATTCCCATGGAATGCTGAGGGCAAGCCGCATGTGACGGGTGTCACACTCTGGAATGTGTTTTCCACGTCTGAACATCTCGCACCCAGCACCGCGCCCTTCATGATTAATTATCGCGTTGAGGATCTTCATACCTTACTCAGCTTGCTGCGTGCTGAAGGGTGTGCTGTTGATGCCAAAGTAGAAGCATCAGAATACGGTAAATTTGGATGGGTGATGGATCCTGAGGGCAATCGCATAGAGTTGTGGGAGCCTCCTGCTGACTCATAGAGCAGAAGATAGCACTGAGTTTCTATAGAAGGCAGAGGATCACACTATGGTTCAAGTCACCCATCAGATACCCTTATTAGACTCTCTGGAGGTTGATGCGGCGGCGTGGTTTGTTTATCTCTATGGACGATACCCCAAAGACAGTGTGGTAGAGATTGAAAAAACCTATACGCAAGGCTTAGCACTCAATGCCCCCGATGCCATGAACCAGGGTCTGTGGATGGCAGCGATTCTCAGTGAGTTATTGGCAGGCCCTACTACGCTCTCTGCTGCATTGATTTATCCGTTTTATACTTCACAGGTGTTGTCTGAAAAAAAATTAGGAGAATTATTTGCGCCAGATCTAGTACGTATGGTGCTTGGCGCTTGGCAATTACATTCTTTGGAGGTGCTGATAGACCAGGGTCGATCTGCAGGTAATAGTGAAGCCTTGCGCAAAATGCTCTTGACCATGGTGAATGATGTGCGTGTGGTCTTGATTCAGTTGGCTTTGCAGGTGTTTTTGTTGAGACATCTGGATCGCTTAGAGGCAGCACAGCAAAAGAGGCTGGCCCAGCGTGTGTCCGTCATCTATGCTCCGCTGGCCAATCGTTTAGGGATAGGGCAGCTCAAGTGGGAAATGGAAGATCTGGCCTTTCATGTGACCCATCCCGCAGCCTACGCCCATATCAAACAACAGTTAGATGAGCGTCGTCAGGATCGTGAGCGTTATATGGCAGATTTTATGCGTATGCTCGAGACTTTGATCCAGACTCAAAAAATCAAGGCAGAGATCAGTGGGCGTGTGAAGCATATCTTCAGCATTTTTCGTAAAATGGAGAAGAAACACCTAGACTTTGATGCACTTTTTGACATTCGTGCTGTGAGGTTACTCACCCAAGATATTAACAGTTGCTATCGATTATTAAGCCTGATTCACGAGCATTTTATGCCCATTCAAAGTGAGTTCTCGGATTACATTGCCTCTCCCAAACCCAATGGGTATCAGTCTATTCACACAGTGATCCAGGGTCCACAGGGACGCTTGATTGAGGTACAAATTCGCACATTTGAGATGCATGAAGATTCTGAAATGGGCGTTGCAGCGCACTGGAGATATAAAGAAGGTCATGGACGTGATATAGGGCTTGAGAGCCGCATTCATTGGCTTCGCAGTTTGTTGGAATGGCAAAAAGAGTTGGGAGCGTCCTCCTCACAAGATACGCCTCATCCACAGGATGATCGTATCTATGTGTTAACCCCTCAAGGCGATGTGTTTGATCTTCCAATGGGCTCAACACCCTTGGATTTCGCCTATCGGGTGCACACCACGATTGGACATCGATTTCGAGGGGCCAAAGTCGATGGCGTGATGGTGCCCATGACCACACATCTGCAAACAGGGCAGCGAGTTGAGATTTTAACACGTGCTGAGATCAAGCCGAGTCGGGATTGGCTGGACAAACGTACGGGTGTTTTAAACTCACCGCGCGCGCGTCAAAAAGTCCAGCAATGGTTTCGTGAGCAAGATCCCGTTGCCTCTCTTGAGAAAGCTGAAAAATCTGATAAGTCTGATAAGTCTGAAAAGCCTGAGAAGTCAGATAAAATAGATAAACTCGAATCTCTGAGCGCCCCGCTGCCAGACCTTTCATCGCTTGCCGTTAAACACCCCTCAAAACTCAACACAGAGGCTCTGACGATTCATGGCGTAGATAACATGATGTTTCGTATGGCAGGGTGCTGTAAGCCTGTGTATGGTGATGGGGTGCAGGGATATATTACACAAGGGCGTGGGGTGACGATTCATCGCATGCAGTGTCCTGCCCTGCAGATGATGCAAGCAAGATCTCTTGAACGGATTGTTCCTGTCCACTGGGGTCGTGAGATGGGGCGTTATGAAGTGAGCCTTGTGTTGGTCTCTCAGCAGCGAGATGTCACGCTGAAAGCCTTAACGCAGCTTTTGGCGCAGCAAAAGATTGGTATTTTAGGGCTTCATACTCAGCGTGCACGTGAGAGAGAGCTTGACTTGATACGATTGGCTTTGGAGATCGAATCGCGCGATCGATTGGCCGAGCTGCAAAACATGCTGGCCAGGCTCCCTGAGGTTATTGAGGTACGGCGGGGGGAGTAAAAGCTTGCAGCAAAGGCTCAACGTCCATTTCTCGAAAAATTGTAAAGACTTCAATAATGGGCAAGCCAATGAGACCATGCGGATCTTCTCCTAGGATGCGTTCAACCAGGGCAATGCCTAAGCCTTCACTCTTGAAGCTTCCTGCGCAAGACAGGGGCTGTTCACGCGCAAGATAGGCCCTGATCTCTCGATCTGAGAGCACACGAAATACGACATCCGTATAGGTTAAACGGGTGATCTGTTGATGCTGCTGATTGCGAAGATACACAACAGAGATGCCGTTATAGAACCTGATGGTCTCACCCGAGAGCGCTTGCAGGACTTCAAACGCTTTTTCGACTGTGTGAGGCTTCCCTATAATTTGATTTTTAACGAGTGCGACTTGGTCTGATGCAATAATTAAGGCAGGTTCAGGGTCAGATGCAGTATGTTGATATTTAGCTAAAACCGCTTGTGCTTTTTCCTGAGCCAAGCGACAGACGTGATCTGTGGGCGTTTCATGGGGATATGCACGCTCGTCAATATCAGGTGTGATTT
>JAHFRR010000134.1 GCA_023266165.1 Thiotrichales bacterium | reverse complement strand
TGACACCAAAGCGATGCTGCTCATCCATGATCACCAAACCCTATTGCGCAAACTCAACGCGCTCTTGAAAAAGCGCATGTGTCCCTATCACCAGCTGGGCTGTGCCCGCGGCAATTTCTTGATAAACATCACGCTTGAGCTTCACAGGCATTTTGCTTTTCAGACTCCGGATTGCAATACCCAAAGGCGCGAGATACCGCTGCGCGGTTTGCGCATGCTGCTCCGCTAGGATTTCCGTAGGCGCCATCAAAGCAACTTGATATCCCCCGTGGATCACTTGCAAGGCTGCCATCCAAGCCATCACAGTCTTGCCAGAGCCTACATCGCCTTGCAATAAACGATGCATAGGCTGGCTTCGTTTTAAATCTTGTAAGATCTCACCCGCAACCCGCACCTGGGCTTGCGTCAGCTGAAAAGGCAACGCAGCTTTTAGTGCTGCGATCTGCGGGGAAAGCTCCAGAAAACACGGTGCCTGCGCGCCTTCCGCGCGTTTCGCCACGCGCACACTCAGCTGATGGGCTATCAGCTCTTCAAAGGCTAAGCGCACACGTGCAGACTCCCGCAGCACGGGATCGATCTGCGTGGGTGCGTGTAAAATCTGTAACGCCCCCAAGGCTGTCATGTTTTGAAGTGCTAAAGGCAGTATCCTCATAGACTCTGGATTTAATAATTCCTGAAAACCTTGAGAGGCGAGGGTGTGTGCGAGAATCATTTGAATCACTTCTCGCAGCTTCTGATCTCCAAAACCCACTCGCTTCGGATAAATAGGCCATAACACCTCTGACAAGGGGGCAGGCTCTGCAGCCCCTAAAATCTGATAGTTGGGATGCGCCACTTCCTTATAGCCACCCACAAAGCGAATCTCACCAAAACAGGCCACGCGCACACCCACCTGGAATTGCCTCGCTTGT
This sequence comes from Thiotrichales bacterium, assembly GCA_023266165.1. Taxonomy (GTDB): domain Bacteria; phylum Pseudomonadota; class Gammaproteobacteria; order Francisellales; family CACEW01; genus JAHFRR01. Next base: position 2,804 of record JAHFRR010000134.1, on the reverse strand, counting down.
CCTGCGTGAAAATAAAAAAAACGAAGCATCACAAACGCGCCGTTCTCTTCCAGCAAACACTTAAGCATACGCCTGGGATACTCCACAATTTCGCTCTGGCATACATGCCCACAAAAATACGTGTACTCCCCTATTTTCAAGCTTTTCAGCGGTATCACACGCGTGCGATCTTCATAACCGATGGGCACATGCCACAGGCAATCCCCGGGAGTCTCAAACCCTGCCACTTGCAGTTTTTTAAGCAGCGCAGGGGTCAATGGCGGTGTGGTCATTTTATTCCAGCTAAGGCCTGATCCATCACCCAGGTGGTTCGAGCCGCTGAAACACCCGCTGAAGGACTTCGATCGCCCCCTAATAGCGCCTGAACAATGCTTTCAATCATATGAGAGGATGGCGACCCGCTTTTCACCTCTGTCACGCTACCCCACCTGATCATCCCCCACCGCATCGTTTTGCGCATGACTATAGCTCTCCTTTACTGCAACCCTGGCATCTCACTCAGCCACAAAATACTTCAAAATCCCCTCTCGCCAAGGATATACAGTCACCTGGCCATAGTGTTTAGGATACGGATCTCGAGAAAGACAAATAGCCTCACAGGCCCCAAAATCTTGTGAAAGCCCTGCTAATGTTCTCAACCCATCCCCATCTACAGAGACTGCACTTTTAATTTCAATAAACAAGGGAGAGTTTCCAGGACGCTCAACGACAAGATCCACTTCAGCACCGCTCTGCGTACTCAAATACGTAAACCGATAATCCAATTCATAATAGCTCGACAGCTTCATACACTCGAGAATAATAAAATGCTCGAACGCTTCTCCATAAGCGCTCGTCCCCTCTTGTAAGGGAAGACGTAACAGATTGGCCAGCGCTCGCGTGACTCCCGTGTCAAAAAAGTAAAACTTAGACTTCGTGCTTAAACGTTTACGAAATGAATGATGAAACGGCTCTAGGAAAAACCCAATCAGCGTGTCTTCTAAAATAGAGAAGTATTCTTTGACCGTCTGATCTGTCACACCTACATCTTTTGCAATAGAGGAAAAATTAATGACTTTACCGTTCATCTGGGCTGCGACTTCCATAAATCGACGAAATGGATCAAGATTTTTGATCAGATGCTCCATCCAAATTTCTTCTTTCAGATAGGTGTTAGCATACGCTTGCAAAAATTTACGTCGCTCAAGTCCCGTCTGGCACTCAAAAATTTTAGGTAAAGCACCCCACTCCAAGACTTCATGCAAATTAAATAACTCACCCAGCTCTACAAAAGAAAAGGGAAATAAATGGTAAACAAACGCACGCCCCGCTAGAAGATTAGCCCCCTCTCGCTTGAGCTTTCTGGCACTGGAGCCTGTCATGATAAAGTAAATAGGCAGCTTTTCTTCAATTAACTGATGAACAACATCCAACAACTTGGGCAGCTTTTGAATTTCATCGATCACCAAAAATAGCTTATTGGGTTGCATCGCACGGGCAATCACCGCCAGCTCGTCTGGGTTTCGAAAAAAACGATTTTCATCTGATGCTTTCAATAAATTGATCCAAAGACTTTTTGCGTCCTCAAAACAATATTTTAGCCAAGTGCTTTTGCCTACACCCCTTGCGCCAAATAGCAAAACGTGGTGGTTCATGGGGAGTTTAATAAGTCTTTTTAGCACGACAATTTCCTACCTTCACTTCGAAAATGCACGACAATTTCGAAGTATACCCATGAAATTGTCGTGCGACAAGTACCCTTACTTCAACCACTGATTCCAATTGGAAGGCTTAGGAATCGTATTCTGACAGCGGCTCAACTGGGTTTGGTAAATATCTGCCGTTCGTGCAACTTTATGGGCAATATCCATCAGCCATGGTTTTTGGCGATAGCTCCCTGAGCGATACCCACCAAGCCCTTCATGATAAGCCAAATACAAATCATAGGTATCCGTTTTAGAGATTCCCAGTGTCTTATTCGCTTGATCGGCATACCACCCCATAAAATCCACAGCATCGCCAAACTGATCCCGATCCGCACTGATCGCGCCCGTGGACTTCTGATAGCGCGCCCAGGTTCCATCTGTTGCTTGCGCATAGCCGTACGCACTGGTGGGTCTTGGCCCTGGAATAAAGCCCATCACTGTCTGCCTAGGCGGGCGAGCATCCGCTCTAAAACTGGATTCTTGGCGCATCATTGCCATTTGGATATTGACGGGCAGACCCCACTTCACATAGGCTCTCTGCGATTCCCAATACCAATGCGGATACTGCTGGAAGATAGCGCAAATGCTGTTTTGATTCATCGGAGGCTCTGTGACACACCCCCCTAAAAACAGCGCGGCTACCAACCCACTGACCTTAATGACACGATGCAATAGGCGCTCTTGAAGCCTCTTCGACATCTCGCAATACCTTCTTGTTCACAACCGTTGAGGTGACCATAGGGCTTAGCTTAGCAAGAAACTGCGTCTGTGTCATCGCATTTTCGTAAGGCAATCGCAGACTCAGTGCGGTCTCTTTCTGAATTTCCAAGGACTGCGTGTCAATCGGATCTCCGCACGGATGCGCCGGATCGATCAGATACAACTTTTCCAGCACCGGATGATCCCCTTGATCTTTGCATACTCCAAAAATCCACATCGGCGCACGCGCACCCCACCCCGCCCCTGGTGAATCCAGGCTTTCAAGGGTATAGCCATCAATATCATTAATTTTTTGATGTGTCGTGACCGTCAAATAGAGCTTCAGAGGGAAAGCTTTATCTGGAAACAACCCCCCCTGGTCTTGATACGTCCCCGACCAAAAGCCCGAGAGAGAAGCAC
>JAHFRR010000133.1 GCA_023266165.1 Thiotrichales bacterium | reverse complement strand
TCGAGCCTATTTATTTTATTTTATTTTATTGGTGACGCTCACAGATATTGGTGCCTATTACTCAGGGTCTCGATGGGGCAAACATCGACTGGCTCCCACGCTCAGCCCCAAAAAATCCGTCGAAGGGTTGATCGGCGGCGTGATTTTCAGTTTGGTAGTCTCTAACCTCTATCGCATGGTGTGCGTGCATTTGAGCGCAAGTTGGATCTACTGGACAGTGCTTTCTCTCTTGACCATTGGATTCGCTGTGATGGGCGATTTGTTTGAAAGCCTGTTGAAGCGCCAAGTCGAGATCAAAGACTCAGGGAGCCTGTTTCCAGGACACGGCGGCATGCTGGATCGCATTGATAGTCTCTTGATCGCCGCACCTCTCTTCGCCCTCCTGTCCACCTTTATGGGCTTTGTCTGATCATGTCCAAGCCCCCCATAAACCCTATGAACCCTCGTATTAAAAATATTAACATTCGCGCGAGACTCCTCGTTGTCATTGCCATTATTGCAGCGCTCCTGGTGGGCATCTGCGTTAAACTCATCAAGATGGACACCGTCCAAAGAAATTTCTTGACTCTCGAAAGCAACCAACAGTCCATCCACACCATTATCTACCCCGCTACGCGAGGCATTATCTTTGATCGCAATGGTATTCCGTTGGCCGTCAGCACTCCCATGTACACCCTGGTGCTCGACCCTAAAGTCTTGCTGAGCGAGCCCATCGCCCTTCAACGCCTGCTTCAAAATCCTTTACTCAGACCTCAAGCCCAGGCCCTTTATGCCGCCATGAGGGCACGTCCTGACTCACGCTATCTCTTGGCGGGTAAAAACCTCACGCCCTGGGCACGCACCCAAATCCGCAACCTCTACGTGCCGGGAGTCTATCTCGAGCAAACTTATAAAACCTATTATCCAACTGCAGATATGGCTGCTCAGCTGGTTGGCTTTACGAACGTCAACAACAAAGGCCAAGACGGGTTGGAGTTGACTTTCAATAAAACTTTACAGGGCACAACGGGCAAAGTACGGCTCTATGAAAACGCCATCGGGCAGATCTTAGGAGTCGCCCAAGTCCTGCAGGAAGCCAAGCCAGGGCAAAACATTACCCTCAGCATCGATGCGCGCTTGCAATATGTCGCCTATGCTGCCCTGCGCGATCAGGTCATCAAAACCGAAGCCATTAACGGCTCTGCCGTGGTCATCAATCCCTATACGGGCGAAGTCTTGGCCGCCGTGAGTTATCCGAGCTTCAATCCCAATGATCTGAACCATCGCATTGGCAGCGCCGTGCGTGATGCCGCCATCACAGATATTTTTGAGCCTGGCTCGACCATGAAGGTCTTCACCATCAGTGAGGCTCTGAAGTCCGGCAAATATACGCCCACCACGCCCATTGATACCAACCCCGGCTGGATCTTGATTCAAGGCCATCGTATCTATGATGATTCTGACAATGGCCTGATTGATGTCACCCGCGTTTTAAAATTTTCCAGTAACGTAGGTGCCACGAAGATCGCCCTCTCCCTCCCCTGGTCTGATCTCTACACCCTACTGCAAGCCGTCGGCTTTGGCAAAACCCCTGCAGGAGGCTTTCCAGGCGCTGAAAACGGGCTCATGCTCCCCTTCAAATCCCTGTCGCAACTGGAATACTGCACCATGGCCTTTGGATATGCCATTGCCGTATCCACTTTACAGCTCGCGCATGGGTACACCGTGGTTGCAGCAGATGGCATGCAATACCCCATCACGTTTTTAAAGCAAACCACACAGCCTGTGGGCGTGAGACTACTGCCAAAATGGGACACCGTCGAGATGCGTCACATGCTCTTAACCGTCGTTCAACCCGGCGGGACAGCCGTTCGCGCGAATATCCCCAACTATACCGTCGTTGGGAAAACTGGTACCACCAACAAGGTTGGCCCCAACGGGCAATTAGAAGCGCGTGCCCATAATGCCATGTTTGCCGGCATGCTCCCCATTGACCACCCTGATCTCGTGATCGTTGTCCACATCAACAACCCTGTCAAAGGCTTTGGCGCAGAATTTGGAGGGATCTCTGCCGCACCGGTCTTCTCCAAAATCGCTCAGAGCGCCATGGTGATGATGGGAATCCCTGCCAATGCTAACGGTGCGCCCCGTGCTGTTGCATACACCTAAGGTGGCTTTATGAGGCTTTCAACGCATCTTCAGCAAGCCCTCTCTCAACTGATGCACGCCAAACTACGCTCTTTCCTCGCTGTTTTAGGGATCCTGGTAGGCACGGCCTCCGTGGTTGCCATGGTGTCTATCTCTCTTTTGGCAGAAAACCAAATTTTAAACCAATATCGCGTCTTGGGCGTGAATTTGCTATCTGTCTCTCTGTATGACATGACGGATCATCAAAAAAATAACCCCGAGACAGAGCTGACGCTTGAAAAAATTAAAACCCTGCCCACCGCTTCGCCCAATATCATCCTCACCGCGCCCTACACCCTGCACTATGCCAGCATCATTGATCAAGACCAGACACTGCAAGGGTCTTTGGTGGGTGCAACACCCAAGCTTCAAGACATTGCAAAGCTGACACTCGCAGAAGGTCGCTTTCTTTCTTTCTTAGATATTAAAAGCCCTCATAACAACACAGCCTCTGCGAACAATGCTAACAATGCTAACTATGCCAATTATGCAGTGATGGGCGCAGATCTCGCCAAGCAATTGCATCAAACGCCTGCAGCCCTGATCGGCCAACACATTCGAGTAGGCGATCATGTCTATACCCTGATTGGGGTTTTACGCCCTTGGCCCACCAACTTTTTCTTCAACACCAATTTCAACGATGCTTTGATCATCCCCTTGCCCAATGCATTAAGCCAAAGGGATTCTTTGGCCATTACTAACCTCGCCATCCGAATTCGCTATGCCCATCAAGCGAATCAAACCCTCCACGCCCTCAAGATCTGGCTTCAGGCACACACCCATCAGGTTCAGATTTATATTCAAAGCCCGCAATCTCTGATTAAAAGCATGCAGAAATCCTCTCAAACCATGACGCTCCTGTTGGCCTTGGTGGGCAGTATCTCTTTGATTGTCGGGGGGATTGGCATCATGAACATCATGCTGGTTTCTGTGACCGAGCGGCAAAAAGAGATTGGCTTGCGTCTGGCCGTGGGTGCGCGCACCTGGGATATCCAACTGCAGTTTCTCACAGAAGCCGTGATGCTCTCGCTCTTTGGGGGTGTTGCAGGAACCCTACTGGGGCTGGGTGTGACAGAAGGCGTGGTGCTCTATTCGCATTGGACACCCCACTTCTTTGTATTACCGCCTATTTTAGGATGCCTGGTTTCGATCTTGATGGGAATTTTCTTCGGATTTTATCCGGCGTATAAGGCCTCGCAGCTTAAGCCTATTGATACCCTCAGGGCAGACTAGAATCTATAAAATCGGGGCTGTGTCGTTTTGAGTGGGTAATTCTAAAAAATAAAAAACTTTCGCATCATAATTTCTTATCCCCTCTCCCCTTGCGGGCTACGGCATGCACACATCTTTCTAACCTATTGAATTGGCAAGGCTTTCTTATTCCCTCCTCCATTGCGGAGGAGGGCTAGGGTGGAGGGTGCAGTTTGAAAAAGCCTGCAGAAGCAAAAAGGGGAATCTTGCGATCTTTATTTCCAGGTAAGACAGAGCCCAATGTTTTCAAGCTTTAGGCAGAGTTTCTGTTCAGTAGTTGGGAGGCAACTGAATACAGGCATTGCC
>JAHFRR010000030.1 GCA_023266165.1 Thiotrichales bacterium | reverse complement strand
TCTTTGAAACTCAAAGGCAACTATTCTACGCTCTTAAATATCTACCACACCAACAGTCCTCAGTGCGGAAACAGAATTATACGGCCTAACTCCAAAACGTCAAGAGCTTTTTTGAAAAAACTCTATTTTTCTTTTATGAATCTAAATCTGGAATCCAGACTTGAATCCCAACTCAAGACCCTCTAGAATCTAAAAATATTAAAATAAATACTGCTTGAGCGGGGCGCATTGATCATCATGTCCTTCAACCACTTCTTTGATCATCGCAACCCTAAACACACCCACGAAGTCCTGACCCTGACACAGGTCAGCACGCATATTCAAGCTGTCAATCCTAAATTCTGGGAGATCCTCCAAAGCATTCCAGAATGGGAAACTATGCCTGTTCTATTGGCCCGATATCCTTACGGCGCTAAGCTTTCAGAGCAGGGTCAGTTCCAATTAAATTTCTTAGGAACCCCCACTCCCATCAAAGATGCCAGAATTCCACCCTTAATTAAAACACTTTTTCAATATCCCTGGGAAGGCATCCCCACCGGCATGGTCTTGAGTCACATGATTGAATCGGTGATCGAGTCAGACCCTGACGCCCCGCCTACCACACGAGCACACCATCATCCAGGCGATGTATTCTCAATCGCCACGCTCTTTGAACCCGTTCTCAATGCCAAACCCCAAGGCCTTCATACGATCTACTCAGGGCATCGCAATCTGATTTCACTCACCCCCCTCAATGACATGCAATTTGGCTTGAGGCTTGCGACGTACTATGGGTTTCGCCCGTGTTACCCCAAAAATCTTTCGGCACAACACACCCTCTGGCAATCCATTGGAACCCATGCAGAGCACACAGAGCACTGGTATAGCACTTGCTTATTTTTCTCTGCAAAACTCATCGATCGCCTGCGCCATACGCCCAACGCCCTTCTCTATTCTCTTAAGCAAGAGCAAGAGCGCACAACCTTTTTACGCCATCAAGAGCTATACCAACGCTTATGGCATGACTTTATAGATCAAACCCTCAAACCCACACACCCCAACCTTCGTATTGCAGAGGTGACCTACACTCTCTTGATGGCGGCTGTGGGCGAGACCCCTGGGTTTGCTCCTGCAACTCAAGACCTCGCAGGGCCGATCGCTGAAATCACGACAGCACTGGCTGAGCACTACAAACTACGCTACCATTTTCCCATTTTAATGCAGAGCCAATTCTATCAGAATAAAACCCCACTCTATCTTTCTTTACAATACCCCATTTGCTCTCAAAACCCTTTATTTTCCTCAGGCCCTCAACAAACTCTCATTGAATTACACGAGATTAAAAAACTTCTTGAAAAGTTTTTATCGCTGTGTTTATCCCCTCGAAAATCAAATCCCTTTGACAAAACGCTCTTCCAAGAAAAACTCGCACAGACTCAGTGGGATTTCTACCATCCTCACGCAGAAGACAACGCTGAGATCTCCTCAGATCTCGAGGCTTTATTTGAAGAAGACACACGATTTCAAGGGGCAGAAGCATTATACCCAGACCGTGGCCTGAGCTACCCTACACGATCCGTGTTTCTCTATGGCGTGATTCGGGTGAAACCGAAAAGCGAATCTCACAGCAAACGCTAAACCTCCGCCAAATCCCCTTCCAACTCAAGCCAGGCACGACGTTCAGGCACTTTTTTCTTCGCGAGCAGCATATCCATAATCTGGTTGGCTTCCGCCTCATTGTCCAACTGTAGTTGCAAGAGCCGCCGAGTGTCTCGGGCCATCGTGGTCTCTCTGAGTTGTAAAGGGTTCATCTCGCCCAGCCCCTTAAATCTCTGGACGTTGGGCTTGCTCTTAGGATGCTCACGCTGAAGCTTTTCTAAAATATGCGTGCGCTCCGCATCATCTAACGCATAATACACGTGCTTACCGGCATCGATACGATAGAGCGGCGGCAGTGCGACATAGATATGTCCAGCTTTCACCAAAGGCTTGAAATGCTTAAGAAACAAGGCGCAGAGCAATGTGGCGATGTGCGCGCCATCGGAATCGGCATCTGCTAAAATACAAATCTTTTGATATCTGAGTTCAGAAAGATCTTCAGAGCCTGGATCAACACCAATGGCTACCGTAATATCATGAATCTCTTGAGATGCCAGCACCTCACTGCTTTCTACTTCCCAGGTATTGAGAATCTTACCTCGCAAAGGCATCACTGCCTGAAACTCTCGCTCGCGAGCCTGTTTGGCAGAGCCTCCTGCAGAATCCCCTTCCACCAAAAACAATTCCGAATGCAAAGGGTCTTGGCAAGTGCAGTCTGTCAACTTACCAGGCAGCGCAGGGCCTTGCACCACTCGTTTGCGCAGAATGGTTTTTGCTTTTCTCTGGCGCTTAAGCGCGGCCGCCACAAACCATTCAATCAGCTTTTCACCCTCTTGTACCTGTTGGTTTAACCAGAGGCTTAAAGCATCTTTCACCGCATTGGAAACCAAGAGCGCCGCATCTCTTGAGGTCAATCTCTCTTTGGTTTGACCCGAAAACTGGGGATCCCTGAGCTTGAGAGATAACACAAAACTTGCGGAGTTCATCACATCTTCTGAAGACAGCTTAACGCCCCTAGGCAGCAAATCTCGCAGCTCACAGAACTCACGTACGGCATCTAGAATACCCGATCTCAGGCCATTGACATGCGTACCGCCTTCGGGCGTTGGGATCAAGTTCACATAGCTCTCAGTCAATTGCCCTTCCAACCCTTCAGGATGCCAACTGATGGCCCATGCCAGCGCATATTCATCGCTCTTTAAGCTTCCCGTCCAAGGAGAGAGAGGAATAGACTCCAAGCCCTCCAGCGAGGCTCTCAGATAATCTAACAGTCCATCTTGGTATTCCCAGCTTTCTCGCGTAGCATCCTGTGCATTGATCCAGTTCACTCTCAAGCCCGAACACAGGATCGCTTTAGCTCTCAAAAGATATTTCAGATGCGGCACGCCAAACTTGGGTTTATCGAAATAAGACCCCTCGGGCCAGAATTTTACGCAAGTTCCCGTGATTTTCTTCCCCACAGAACCAATCTCTACCAGCTCTTCTTGCTTGATGCCATGAGCAAAGCGCATCTGGTAAATTTTACCGTTGCGCTTAATCAAAACCTCAACGTTGGAAGAAAGCGCATTGACGACAGACACTCCCACCCCATGCAGTCCGCCGGAGAACTGATAGTTTTTGTGGTTAAACTTACCGCCTGCATGCAAGCGCGTCATAATCAGCTCAACGCCTGTCACACCTTCTTCAGGATGAATATCCACAGGCATACCCCGACCATCATCCTCCACCGACAATGCGCCATCAAGATGCAGGGTCACCGTGATCTCGGTGGCAAATCCTGCTAATGCCTCGTCCACACTGTTATCGATCACTTCCTGGGCCAGGTGATTGGGGGATGTGGTGTCTGTGTACATACCAGGACGGCGCTTGACAGGATCTAGCCCCGTCAAGACCTCAATATCATGCGCGCTGTATCGCTCTGCCTCTTTTGTCATTTTAGGTAAAAATCTGCTCTCGAATGATGGTTTCTGTGCGCTCAGGCCCTGTTGAGATCAATGCAATCGGGATTCCCAACTGAGCTTCTATAAATTCAATATAGTGCCTGGCTTCAAGGGGCAATTTTGAATATTCACGAATCTCTCGAATATTTTTATCCCACCCTGGCAGGGTGATATAAACAGGCTGACAGCGTGCGACTGCTTCAGCACGCCCTGGCAAGACATCTACTTTTTCACCCTCAACTTCATAATGGGTACAGATTTTTATTTCAGGAAACGTATCTAAAACATCTAATTTCATCAGCGCCATATGAGAAATACTGTTGAGCTGAATGGACTTTCTCAGCACTGCCAAATCCAACCAACCGCAACGGCGCTTTCTACCCGTCACCGTACCAAACTCATGACCGCGCGCACTTAACAGTTCTCCTGTATCATCCAATAACTCTGTGGGGAACGGCCCACCGCCCACTCGTGTGGTATACGCTTTGACAATGCCCAAGACAGATTCGATATAGCGGGGCCCAAAGCCCACCCCTGAACTCACACTGCTTGCAATCGTGTTGGACGATGTCACAAAGGGATACGTTCCATGATCGATGTCAAGCAAAGTTCCCTGAGCCCCTTCAAAAATAATCGGCTCTTGAGCCAACCGATGCGCATGAACACTCTGCATCACATCGCATACCAAGGGGCGCATACGACCCTGAAAGCTTAAGAGCTCAGACAAAGTCTCTGACACAGAAACCTCAGGGGCATGAAGATAGTCACGCAGTTGGAAATTATGAAAGTCCATCAGATCTTTAAGCTTTTGCGCCAACTGCGCTTCGTCAAATAGATCAGAGACCTTGATGGCCCGACGGCCAATCTTATCTTCATACGCAGGCCCAATGCCTCGCCCTGTCGTTCCAATGGCGTTGGCGCCGCGAGACTTCTCGCGTGCATGATCCAGCGCAATATGGCTGGGCAGAATCAGGGGACAATCGCCACTGATCAACAAGCGCTGGAAAACGGGCACGCCTCTGTCCATCAGCTCTTTTATCTCATCAAACAAGGCTTTCAGAGAGATGACAACCCCATTGCCAATATAGCTTTTTACGCCCTCATGCAAAATTCCTGAGGGGATCAACCTTAATTTAATCACCTCTGAGCCAATCACCAAGGTATGTCCCGCGTTATGCCCTCCTTGGAATCTGACCACAGCCTTAGCATCCTTCGTCAGCATGTCGACAATTTTGCCCTTACCTTCATCACCCCATTGCGCGCCCAGCACGACAATATTATTGATTTTTTTAGAAATTTTATTGCTGCTACTCATTTATTTTACTTTATCTTTTATACTTTATCTTTTATTTTACTTTATCTTTAAATCTTAATTTTATTCTTTCACACGAGAGACATACTCTCCCGTACGGGTATCCACTTTAATCACTTCGCCTGTTTGGACAAACAAAGGCACGCGAACCACAGCACCTGTCTCTAGGGTAGCAGGTTTTCCACCACCCCCTGAAGTATCGCCTTTCAAGCCTGGATCCGTCTCTACAATCGTTAAAATCACAAAATTAGGAGGCGCCACGGCCAACGGTGAGCCATTCCAGAGGGTCAAAACACATAGATCTTGCTCCTTCAGCCACTTTTTGGAATCTGTCACAGCGGTTTCACCCACTTGGAACTGCTCAAAGCTCTCCGGCTGCATGAAATACCAAAACTCACCGTCGTTATAGAGATACTGCGCCTCAAACTCCGCAATATCCGCCACATCGACTGAATCTCCAGATTTAAACGTCCGCTCAATCACACGGCCATTCAATAGATTTCTCACACGAACACGGTTAAACGCTTGGCCTTTACCGGGTTTTACGAATTCGTTTTCTAAAATATTGTACGGCTGGTTATCGAGTAAAATCTTTACGCCGCCCTTGAATTCATTGGTTGAGATGGTTGCCATAATGATGACGCCTCCGTTATTTATTTAAAACTCTAGACCGCTCGCTTCAATAACAGGGATCTGATTTTCCCAATCGCTTTCGTGGGATTGAGCCCTTTGGGGCAGACACTCACGCAATTCATGATCCCACGACACCTGAACACACTGAACGGATCTTCGAGATCTTGAAGCCGAGACTCTGTTGCGCCATCTCGGCTGTCAGCCAAGAATCGGTAAGCTTGCAGCAGACCTGCAGGGCCAACGAATTTATCAGGGTTCCACCAGAAAGAAGGGCACGACGTCGTGCAGCACGCACACAAGATACACTCGTAGAGGCCATCCAGCTTTTCCCGCTCAGCAGGGCTTTGCAAGCGTTCTTTGGCTGGGGCATCCCCCTCGCTGGGCTGCAGATAGGGCTTGACTCGCTCATATTGTTTATAAAACTGCTTCATATCCACAATTAAGTCTCGCATCACGGGCAGCCCTGGTAGGGGCCGCACCTCAATAGGCTCAGAGAGGGATGTCATCGAGGTAATACAAGACAGCCGATTCTTGCCATTGATGTTCATGCCATCAGAGCCACACACCCCTTCCCCACAGGATCGACGAAACGCAAGGGTTGGGTCAATCTCTTTGAGACGTTCCAACGCCGCCAACAGCATGATATTCTTAGGCATATCGGGCACATCAAAATCCTGCATATAAGGCTTTTTGTCTTTGCTGGGATCGTATCGATAAATTTTAAATTTCATCTTAATATACTCGCTCTTTAGGCTCAAACGCTTTGACTTGCTTGGGCGCAAAGTTCACATCCCGAGTGTCCATGCGATCCCCTTCTAAAAAATACAACGTATGCTTGATCCAATGGGTATTGTCATGCTCTGTAAAATCTTCACGGCTGTGCGCCCCTCGAGATTCCGTTCTGAAGTGCGCAGAATGCGCCGTAGCAATGGCCACTGCCAATAAATTATCAAGCTCCAGCGCCTCAATTCTGAGGGTATTGAAATGAGCTGACTGATCAGGCAGATAGGCGTTTTGCAAACGTTCCCGAAGTGCTTTGAGCTTCTCTAGCCCCTGCTCCATGGCATCTCCAGTTCGGAACACCCCAAAATCCATTTGCATGATATGACGCATGTCAGTCCTGATAGCGAACAAGCTTTCTCCCTCGCAACGGCCTTCCCACTGATCTAAACGGCTCGACGCTTTTTGAATATCTGCCTCACGCACCTCTGGCATCGACAGTTTGCCATTGAGAATCTCTTCGCGCACGTGGATCCCTGAGGCTCGACCAAAGACCACCAGATCTAGCAGCGAGTTACTCCCCAATCGATTGGCACCATGTACCGAAACGGACGCACATTCGCCAATGGCATAGAGACCCTTGACAATAGACTCTTGACCATCCTGGTTTCTAGAAACCACCTGGCCTTGCATATTCGTGGGCAATCCACCCATCATGTAATGACACGTCGGCACCACAGGAATCATGGCTTTAACAGGATCCACGCCCACAAACGTTTTCACCAACTCTCGAATACCAGGTAAACGCGCGGAGATCACTTCCTCCCCCAGATGTGTCAAGTCCAGCATGACACACGGCACGCCGTTGTGATCACACCCACGCCCTTCTCGAATCTCTAAAGCACTGGATCTGGACACCACATCGCGACACGCAAGATCCTTGGCATTAGGGGCATAGCGTTCCATGAAGCGCTCGCCGTCTTTATTGCGCAAGACACCGCCCTCACCTCGACAACCTTCTGTCACCAAAACCCCGGCACCCGCAATCCCCGTAGGGTGAAATTGCCAAAACTCCATATCTTGCACGGGAACCCCGGCTCTTAAAGCCATCCCAATCCCATCGCCTGTATTGATCTTCGCATTCGTCGTCGATTGATAAATCTGACCCGCACCCCCCGTGGCTAAAATCGTTGCGCGGGCATGAAAAAACGCTTTCTCGCCCGTCTCAATACACAGCGCCACAACGCCGGCAATACTGCCATCCTGCGCTTTCACCAGATCAATGGCATACCATTCACTGAAAAAAACAGCCTTCTCTTTCAGATTTCCCTGATAGAGGGTATGCAAAAGCGCATGGCCTGTTCGATCCGATGCCGCACAGGTGCGTTGAGCAATTTTGCTGGGGTCGTAATCCATCGACATCCCGCCAAACGCCCGCTGATAAATCTTGCCATTGTCCAATCGTGAGAAAGGCATCCCCATATGCTCTAACTCATAGACCACTTGCGGAGCCATCTGGCACATATACTCAATGGCATCTTGGTCTCCCAGATAGTCTGAGCCCTTCACCGTGTCATACATATGCCAACGCCAATCATCTTCGTGAACATTACCCAGCGCTGCCGCCATACCCCCTTGCGCGGAAACGGTATGCGAGCGTGTCGGGAAAACTTTAGAAATGCACGCAACATTCAACCCTGACTTGGCCAGTTCGAGCGATGCCCGCATGCCTGCGCCGCCTGCACCAATGATGATGGCGTCAAATTCATATTTGGCGATGTTGGCGCTTTGCGTCATGTTTATCTCCCTTATCCCCACACAATCATAATGCCCAGAACCAGATACCCTAAAAATCCTATCATCATGAGGCTCACCAACAGCCCACGTAGCCAGCTACAGGTGATGTAGTCTGTAAAAATAGTCCACATGCCAATCCAGGCATGCGCCATCAGAGAGATCAGCGCTAAAAGCGTAAAAAACTTCATGCTAAATCCGCTGAAAAGCCCAGCCCATAAGGTAAAGCTCAGCTGCGGATGCACGATGACCCAGGTGATCAGCGTCAGCAAATAAAGCCCCAGCAACACCGCACTGACTCTCTGCACTAAGAAATCTTTCACACCATTGCGTGTTAAGCCTGTGATTGAACTCACGCGAGTTACCATAGCCTCACCCCCAACCCTATGATCAACAAGGCACTCACGCCCATCACAACCCAACTGGCGATACGCCCACTGGTTTTTCCTTCAAGATATCCAAGATCCATGGCCAAATGCTTCACGCCTGCTAAAAAATGATAAAGCAGCGCAGAACCTATCAGCCATACCCAAAACCGCATTTGAGCGCCTTGAAAAACCCTTTGAACCTGAGCAAAGCCATCAACAGACATCAAAGAATCTTTGAACGCCCACAGCACAAAGGGAATCGCCAGAAACAATAAAACACCGGAAGCACGATGCAGAATAGAGGCTATCGCTGTCACCGGAAATCGATATTTGATAAGGCTTGCAAGCCCGATATTACGGGGTCGAGTCGACATTTTTTTCTCCTTCTAAGCGCCTTGCACAGAGATCTCGAAGGGCATTCTAGCAAAGTTCCGTCTAAATGCCTATGGGTACTTGAATGCAAAAAGTTAGGGTGAGGGTGGCGGGTGGGGTTTTAAAATTTTTGAACCCATGCTTTTGATTTTTTGTCATCCCCGCGAAGGCGGGGACCCAGTCCAAGGCTTGAAGATTCTGGATTCCCGCCTGCGCGGGAATGACAAGTTTTTAGGAAACTGTGTAGTTTGTTCTTTCTAGACCCCCAGAGATTCTCAGATATCTTCTGCAAGCTTTGATTGGCAAGGCTTTCTTATTCCTTCCTCCCTTGCGGAGGAAGGTTAGGATGGAGGGTGCAGTTTGAAAAAGCTTTCAGAAGAAAAAAGAGGAGAATCTTGCGATCTTCATTTCTGGGTAAGACAGAGCCCAATGTTTTCAAGCTTTAGGCAGAGTTTCTGTTCAGTAGTTGGGAGGCAACTGAATACAGGCATTGCCAACATGAACCCTCCACCCTAGCCCTCCTCCGCAAGGGAGGAGGGAATAAGAAAGCCTTGCCAATTGAATAGGTTAGAAAGATGTGTGCATGCCGTAGCCCGCAGTTCGACATCGGTGCATGGAATACGGCGGGTGAGGGTATTCACACCACACTCATAGGATCAACATCAATGACCCATCGATGGGTTTTGCTAGGGCGTTTGGGCAGGAGCTCGGAGAGCTGATCGAGCATGGCATGCAGCGATTTTCGATGCACGGAAGACAATAAGAGATGCGCACGATAAAAGTGAGACTTCTTGGGTTGCAAGGCAGGCACAGGGCCTAAAATCTCAATGGGGAACGCATGGGGAAACTCAGGTGTCTTAGCATTACGTTGTGAGAGTTGAGACTTGATTTTCTCTAGCAACACCATGGGCGCTTGAGGATCCGTGCTTTCCCACCGAAGCTGGGCGAAATAAGCAAACGGGGGGAGACGCCCCTGCTGTCTTGTCTCTAGCATCTGACGCGCTACCGTCAGATAAGGCTGCGTTAATGCGGCTTGCAGCACCGGATGATCTGGCTGATGGGTTTGAATCAACACACGCCCCAAACCTTCGCGCCCTACTCGACCGCAAATCTGCACCAAGAGCTGCACTGTATGCTCCAACGCCCGAAAATCAGGGCTGAAAAGCCCCGCATCCATATCCAAAATCCCGACCAATCCTAATTGCTGGAAATGATGCCCCTTGGCAATCATCTGGGTACCAATAATGACATCAATGTCACCCTGGTGAATGGCTTCTAATTGCTGGGGGAGACGATCTTTCTGATCCATCGACGTACGGTCAATACGGGCGATTCTAGCCTCAGGGAATTTTGCTTGCAACGCCTGCTCCAGCCGCTCTGTCCCCATCCCTTGATACTGCCACTCGCTGCTCTCGCACGAGGGGCAATGGCTGGGTGGATGCTGTATCAATCCACAATGATGGCAGACTAAGCGAATAGGATGATGATGAACAGTCATGTAGGTATCACACGCCCTACACTTCGCACTCCACCCACAGCTTTTGCATCGTAGTACAGGTGCATAGCCTCGTCGGTTCAAGAACAACATCACTTGGCGCTTCGCCTGCAAAGTTTCCTGGATGTGGCTGAGCAAACTCTGGGACAGCCCAGATTCTACAACCTCTCGGCGCAAATCAATGGGATAGATCTCACGGCTGGCTTGAGGATGAAATTGCGAAGATAACATCAGCCATTGATATTTCTTGCGTTCTGCATTCAAAATAGATTCTAGGGAAGGCGTCGCAGAGCCTAGAATAATAGGAATTTGTGAGAGCTGCGCGCGCTTGATGGCCACATCCCGGGCTTGATAGCGCACGCCTGATTCTTGCTTATAGGAAGTATCATGCTCTTCATCCATGATGATCAACCCTAAGGCCTTGATGGGCAAGAAAATCGCTGAACGCGTCCCCACAATCAATAACTTTTCCCCCTTTGCAACACTTAGGGCTTCACGGGCGCGAGCCAAATCTGTCATGCCGGAGTGAAACAAGGCAACTGAATGCGTCAAGCGGGTTTGGATGCTGGACATCAACGCATGCGTCAGGCCAATCTCAGGAACTAATAACAGCGCCTGCCGACCCTGATCTAACACCTGTTGGATGGCATGCAGATAGACCTCAGTTTTCCCAGACCCTGTCACACCCATCAAGAGAATAGGGCAAAACTGGCCCCACTGGATTTTTTCCAAGACCCCCTGCTGATCTAGGTTCAAGGTATACAGCGCAGGCGTAATAGGCACTGGCGGGGCTTTAGGCGTGGGTTTAGCCAGCTTCACGCGATCACTCAGCCACACCTTCGGGAGCATCGTGGTGAGCACTTTGGAAGGGAGCTCATGATAATAGCTGGACATCCAGCGCCAGAGGTCTTGGAGCGCCTGATCCCACACGGGCCGCTCTGTGATGACCTGAAGAATGGGTTTCAATTTTTCAGGATCAAAATTCAGAGGGGGATTGATCTCTGTCACAATACCGCAATAGGTTCTCGAACCCATCGGGACTTCCACGAACACCCCTAACTGGATCTCAGAGTGAAGTGCTTTGGGTATCAGATAGGTGAGACCCTCTTGGAAGCGCACAGCGCCCATCACACGAACGGTGAGAGGGGACTCAATCACCTAAGCTCCATGCCTCAGGATCTGCAAGCAAAGCCCGCAACAGCTTGTTATTCAAAGCATGCCCAGGTTTATGCGCCCGAAAATGCCCTTGAATCGAGCCTGCCAAATACAAATCTCCAATCGCATCCAAAAGCTTATGGCGTGCAAACTCATCGGGATATCGGAGCCCTTGGGGATTGGCAATGCCCGTGTCTGTCACACCCACGGCGTTTTCTAAACTTGCCCCTAAGCCCAATTGATTGGCATGTAGCTTTTCCAGATCTTTCACGAACCCATAGGTTCTGGCGCGTGAGACATTTTTGATATACGAGATAGGCTGCATTGAAAACTCAATTTCCAACGGGGTTTTAGAGATCACAGGATCTTGATAATCTAGAGAAAGCATAAAGTGCAAGCCAGACTCGACTGGCGAGATCTCTGCAAATTTGTCACCCTCTTCAACCCGAACGGTCTTTTTCACACGAATCACATGACGTCGGGCTTCTTGCTTGACAATACCGGCTGATTCCAAGAGAAAAATAAAAGGCGAAGCCGAGCCATCCATAATCGGCATCTCTTCGCTGTTCAACTCAACGATCAGGTTATCAATTTCAAGACCCGCAAGCGCTGACATGATGTGCTCCACCGTGGAGAAGCTCACCGCCCCTGAAATCAGCTTGGTACACATCGGGGCCTCAATCACCCACTCGGGCGAGGCTTTCAAAGACTGGTTCAAGTCCAGGCGCCTAAAGACAATGCCCGTGTTTTCAGGTGCTGGACGCACGGTCAAATGCACCGGTTTACCCGAGTGCAAGCCAATGCCGTTCATGTGAACGGCGTTTTTAATGGTTTTTTGAAATTGCATAGATCAATCCACTGAATGGGGCCTAGTTCGCTGAGTCTTTTGAGCCTGGTGAGTTGGGTAAGTCTAGTCCGTTTGACGGCGCAAGAACGTTGGAATATCCAGGTAGTCAGAATCATGACGCACATCAAGCTTCGAACGCTCACGCGCACGCTGTTGCTCGCCTTGAGGCACATTCTGCGAGGCTGACTGCTGTGTACGGCCTTGCAGATTATCTCCATGACGCTGATGGGGATTTAAAGCCCGAGCCCCTGTCATCGCTGACTGACCCTGGCCGCCCCCTTGATAGTCTTTACGCCCTTCCAACCCTGTAACCACAATGGTGACACGCAATTCATCCGTCATTTCAGGATCGATGACAGTCCCGACAACCACCGTGGCTTGCTCTGAGGTAAAGC
>JAHFRR010000029.1 GCA_023266165.1 Thiotrichales bacterium | reverse complement strand
AAAATCCATACGCCTCACGATGCCCTTTTCAAAGCGATGACTGGCAATCTTGATGTAAGCATTGATTTGCTGAGATCTGCACTGCCTGCAGAGCTGTTTTCTAAAATTAATCTGAGTCTATGTCGTTTTGAGTGGGTAATGCAAAAGAGTAAATATCGCTTGCATGGCATTTTTTGTCCCCTCTCCCGCAAGGCTACGGCATGCACACATCTTTCTAACCTATTGAATTGGCAAGGCTTTCTTATTCCCTCCTCCCTTGCGGAGGAGGGGACAAGAAATTATGATGCGAAAGTTTTTTATTTTTTAGGATTACCCACTCAAAACGACATAGAGCCATTTTTTTAGAAGCTGTGTTATACTATCTGGGTGAGATATGCGGTGGCAAAGAAGATGGAGATTTTTTCTTTGAAACACTCGCCCACGAACTACCTGAGAAGGAGCCTATCATCATGACATTTGGACAGCAATTGCAACAAAAAGGGCGGCTAGAGGGCATGCAACAAACCTCTGAGATGATCGCACGTGATATGCTGTTAGAGGGATTTAAGTTTGACACGGTTGAAAAAATTACGAAACTTCCTCGTGATATCATTGTGAGGTTGAAAAAAGAGGCTCAGCTTTGATCCCAAAGAAGTAGGCTTTTTTTAGAGGCTTTAGAGGAAAAAATTCTGAATTCCTGTAGAGACCCTGATGGATCGTATTTTTATTGGCTTGTCTCCCTCCCTTTCATTGAGCAGCGCCTAACAACACCCGTGCGCCTCGTTCTAGTAAATCTTTTGCAACACGCTCGCCCAGAAGGGTTGCGTGCGCTAAAGCAAGTGGGGCTGTGTGCTGTGTGTGAAGTTTTTGACGACCATCAGGGCTGAAGACCGCGCCTGTCAGTGTGAGCGTATCGCCTTTGATCCCGGCATAACTACCTATAGGAGAGGTACACGTGGCACCCAGCGCGTGGGTCAGGGCTCTTTCGGCGGTCATTTGAATCAAGGTGTGGGGGTCATTGAGGGTGCTCAGGAGGGCGACCAGATCTGATCTCGCCTGTAAGCATTCAATGGCAATAACGCCTTGGCCGACAGAAGGAATAAAAATATCTAAAGGCAGGATTTCTGTGATGCGCGCAGAGAGCCCCAGACGCACCAACCCCGCCTCTGCCAAGATCAGGGCGTCAAACGCTCCTGCATCCAGTTTCATCAGTCGAGTATCCACATTACCTCGGCATATCTGAACGTTGAGATCTGGGCGCAAACCCAATAGTATTGCGGCTCTGCGCACACTGCAGGTGCCAATAGAAGCCCCTATGGGCAGCTGGGCGATCTGGCGGTACGTGTTGGAGACAAACACATCATGGGGGGAATCTCGCTTTAAAACGGCAGGAATACAGAACTCAGGGTCGAGTTGAGGCGGCATGTCTTTTAAAGAATGCATGGCGATATCCGCTCTGTTCTCCAAGAGGGCTTGCTCAAGGCCCTTGATAAACAAGCCTTTGCCGCCTAATGCTGCCAAAGAGCGATCTTGAATGGCATCGCCTTTTGTGGTGATTTCAACGAAGGTGACTGTGAGATCTGGAGAGATGGATGTCAGCGCAGCAACGATCTGCTGGGATTGCACAAGTGCCAGTTTGCTGGGTCGGGTTGCTAAGCGAAGCTTCACAACTGTTGCCTCGCAACCAGCTCTGCGTATAGCCCTTTCTTGCCCATGAGAGAGGCATGTGTTCCTTCTTCAATAATTTGGCCATGATCCATCACAATGATGCGATCAGCACTTTGGATGGTCGAGAGGCGATGGGCGATGATGATACGCGTGCAGGTGCCTGACAAGGCCGTGATGGCTTGTTGGATGGCTTGTTCAGATTCGTTATCCAAAGCGGACGTGGCCTCATCCAGAATCAAAATCGGTGCATGGTTCAGGATTGCTCGGGCGATGGCAATGCGCTGACGTTGGCCTCCTGAAAGATTTAAGCCGTTCTCGCCGATACGACTGTGGATCCCTTGAGGGAGCACGGATACAAAGCTCCAGGCGTGTGCGGCTTTTAAAGCCTCTATTACTTCCTGTTCGGAGGCACTTTGAGCAGAGCCAAAAGCAATATTTTTATAAATAGAATCATCAAACAAAATCACATGCTGGGAGACCATGGCCATATGGGTACGCACGCTCTCCAACGTTAACGTCTCAATCGGTTGATTGTCCAGTAAAATCCGGCCTGAGGTGGGGGTGTAAAAGCGGGTGAGGAGATTGACCAGAGAAGACTTGCCTGCGCCAGATCGCCCCACGAGCGCCACCATCTCACCCGGGCGAATCTCTAAGGTCAGGTCTTTTAAAATGGCTTGATCTTTTTGGTAATGAAACGAGACGTTTTGAAAAGCAATATGGCCTCGAATAGGGTTTTGCAAGACGAGCGTCCCATGATCTTGTTCCTCTTCCACATCCAGGGTTTGAAAGATATCTTCAGCGGCGGCGAGGGCCCTTTGCAACGTTGAGTTGATGTTTGTGAGACTGCGCACGGGTTTCAAGAGGGCCAGCATGGAAGAGAGGAGGGTGACAAAGCTGCCTGCAGACATCTGGTGCGTACCCCCGCGCACCGCAAAATAGAGAATAATCGCTAAAATAAATGCCCCGAGCATTTGAATGACAGGGGAGCTCATGGCGTTGGTCATGATCATTTTCATTTCTTGCGTAAAATTATAATGAATCACTTGATAGAATCGTTTAGCTTCTTGTTTTTGCGCGCCGAACAGTCGAATCTCTTTGTAGCCTGAAATCGCTTCTTCAGCGATATGGTTGATGCTCCCCATGCCATTCTGGATGCGCTTAGCCAGCAATCGAAAGCGGCGGCTGACATAAGTGGTGAGGATCGCAACGATGGGGAACACCAGTAAGATAAAGCAGCTGAAGCGCCAGCTGGTGATGAACATGACAATCAAAAGGCCTATCACAAAGGCGCCATTGCGCAAGAGCGTGGTAAGGGCTGTGCTGGTAGCCTCCGTCACCTGCTCCACGTGATAGGTCATCTTTGCCAAGAGATCCCCGCTGGTACATTGATCAAAATAGCGAGCGGGCAAGCGCAGGTACTTTTCAAATAAAGCCTCTCGAAAGCGAAAGACCACGCGTCGTCCAATCCAACCAATGGAATACGTTGCAGAGAATCCAGCAAGTCCTCTGACAATGAAAAGCCCGATGACCAGCCAAGGGAGCAGCTTTAAAAACCCCATATCTTTCGCAATAAAACCCTTGTCTAGTATGGGTTTGAAGAGATACATGCTGTAAGAGTCAACCCCGGCATACAGGGCGTTACCGATGGCCACAATGATAAACATCGGCCAATAGGGCTTGACATAGGAGAGCAGTCGGCCGTAAAGACCGGGTGTAAGGGCGGGGGACTTCTCTCCCATAGAGGCGATCCTTCAAAGTGATGTGGGACTTATCTTATCATGGGAGGGGGATATGATGATAGCAAGGCATATCGTAACGGGATGGCCATTAAATTCTCCTCTACAAAAAGAATCTCATCGCCTTGATAGAGCACGATGCCTGCTTTGAGTGGGCTCTGATGCGCATCCTGTAGATCTCGCAAGCCCTTGAAGTCTTTGGGGTTGACAGAATGCGAGGCTTTGAGCTCAAGGCCTACCCATTGGGGGCCGTACTCCAGGACAAAATCCACTTCGGCCCCTGCATGGGTGCGATAGAAGAAAGGGGCAGCTCCTGGGATAAACTGAAGTTGTTTGCGCAGCTCGGCAAAGAAAAAAGTCTCGAAAATTGCGCCAAAATAAGAGGAGTGAGGTAAGTCGCTTGGGCTTCTGATGTGATGGACAAAGCTTGCAATGCCAGAGTCTTGCGCGTAGATTTTAGGGGTTTTGATCGTGCGTTTTAAAGGATTACGTGACCAGGGTTCTAGGGCAATGATTTGGAAAGTCATCTCCACCAATTCCTGATAGCGTTTGACGGTGCGTTGATCCAGGCGCATATCCGTGCTGGTGCGCTGGTAATTCAGTAAATTGCCCGTTTGCAGCAATAGACTTTTGGCCACTTGTGAAAATTGCACGATGTCGATACCTCGCGCGAGATCGCGGATGTCTTTCTCGATGTAGGTGGTTTGGTACGCTTGAAAATAGCGCTCTGCAAAAGCAGTATTCTGAGCCATTGCAACTTCAGGATAGCCACCAAAAAAAATGCTGTCTTGTAAGACTTGGGGTGACAAGAGTGGACAGTTTTTTTTTGCCTGTATTAAAAAGCTTTTAAAGTCTGATAGGGATTCTTGCAAAAGCGTTTTGAAAAAGCAAGGCGTGGGGAGCTTTAAGCGTTCAGCAAGGCTTAAGCCTTCTAAAATCAAGACATCCATGCGCCCCGCCAGGCTTTCTCGAACAGCAGGATGGGCGAGCACATTGGCAGATCCGGTCAGCAGAAATCGTCCTTTTTGACGATTCTCATCAATGCTTTTTTTCAACGCACGCATGAGATCAGGGACGCGTTGGATTTCATCGAGTACTGCGCTTCCAGACAGGTTTTTCAAGAACCCATCAGGGTCTGCTTGAATGAGCGAAAGCACGGAAAGATCATCCAATGTGATGTATTGGTCTACGAGCCCAGTATCGACGAGGGCATGTGCGAGGGTTGACTTACCCATTTGGCGAGCACCCAACAACAGTGTTGCAGGGAAGAGGGGCAATGTTTCTTTGAGGAGTGCTGTAATATATCTCATGATGATGCTGTAAAGTATGACATGGTGATGTCATAATATCAGAGTTTTTAGGGAGTTGCAATTGCCATCGCCCGCTCAGCGGCATCTTGCTCGGCTTTCTTACGACTTTTGCCTGTACCCTCTGTGTGAATGTCAAGGGTTGGAACATGGCACGCAATTTGAAAGAGCTGATCGTGCAAAGGCCCGGTGACTGAAACAATCTCATAGAGGGGTAAGGGCAGGTGTTTGGACTGTAGATATTCTTGCAGAATGGTTTTAGGGTCTCGAACCTCATCAGCCAGATGTAAACTCGAAAGCCAGGGAGAAAACCAGGGGATAATCACTTGCCCGCAGGTAGAGAGGTCAGAGTCTAGGTAAATCGCGCCAATCATGGCTTCCAGGGCGTTCTCCAGGATGGATCGACGGTTGCGACCCCCATTATGACGTTCTCCATAACCCAGCAATACAAAGGGCCCCAGGCCTATGGATTCTGCCACAGTGGTGAGGGTGTCGCCACGAATCAGCGAGATACGCAGATGGCTGAGTTGTCCCTCAGTTGCACTGGGGAATTTGCGATACAACATCTCGCCCATCACCAAGCCCAGCACGGCATCACCCAAAAACTCTAGGCGTTCGTTGTGAGGCTGCTGCGTACTGCGATGCGTGAGCGCCAGGGCCAGCAGCTCGGTGTCTTTAAACAGATAGCCCAATTTGGCTAAAATGACCTGAGGCTCAACAGGTAGAAGGGTTTGGAGGGTCATCAGGGCAAACTCTTAAAAAATCGATCCCAACGGGGTAAATAAAAATGATTGGGATTGAAGCTTGCCAGGATAAACACAGCGCGACCCACCAGGGCCGATTGGGGTACAAAACCCCAATAGCGACTGTCATCGCTGTTATCCCGATTGTCTCCCATCACAAAGTACTCGCCTTTTGGAACGACCAGGTGATAGAAATCGGGAGAAGGGTAGTTGGGCGTATTGTAAATCCAATGGAGATGGGTATTGAGATTCTCTTGATAGAGCTCCACTGCAGTATTGTTGAGATTAGCATTGGTGGGTTCAATTTGGGTGGTGAGATAGGTTTGAGGCACTAAGTGGCCATTGAGATAGAGCTTTTTGTCAATATAACTGATCTGATCGCCCGGAACTCCAATGATGGTTTTGATATAGTCGACATTCGGGTTAACGGGGAAGTGAAACACAGCGATATCCCCTGTTTGCGGAGTGTGTCGGATCCAGAGGGGATCTTGCTTGAAGGGGAGATGGATTTCATAGGCGAGCTTGTTGACATACAGCACGTCATCCAACTGAATGGTAGGCAGCATGGAGCCTGTGGGGACAACATAGAGGCCAAAAATAAAGGTTCGTAAGACAAAAACCAGGATAAACACAGGGAGCAAAGATCTTGCATAATCCGCTAAAAAAGGCGCTTTGAGCAGCGCCTGCTGGGTTTTTTTAGGGAGGGTATTGAAGTTGGGGTGTGCGTGTGTGAGACTGGCGCGACGGGCTTTGTAGAAAAACAGCTGGTCGCACAGGGCAATCAAGAGGGATGCGATCAGACAGGTGACTAAAAGGATTTCAAAGAATTCGTTCATGTTATTAAGACTCCCCTCCGCTACCCACTTTCAAAATCGCGAGGAAGGCCTCTTGTGGCACCTCCACGCTCCCAATTTGCTTCATACGCTTTTTACCCGCTTTTTGTTTTTCTAAAAGCTTGCGTTTACGCGAGATGTCGCCGCCATAACATTTGGCTAAGACGTTCTTGCGTAAGGCTTTCACCGTCGTGCGTGCAATGATCTGTGCGCCGATGGCTGCTTGGATGGCCACATCAAACATCTGTCTGGGGATCAGTTCTTTCAACTTTTCAGCCAATTCACGTCCGCGAGAGAGGGCATTGGATTTATGCAAAATCACCGCCAGTGCATCGACTTTATCTCCATTGATCAAGATGTCCAGCTTAATCATATCAGAGGACTGATAGCGCTTGAAGCCATAATCCAGGGAGGCATAACCGCGACTGGTAGACTTCAGGCGATCAAAGAAGTCCAGAACGACCTCGCTCATGGGGAGCTCGTAGACCAGGGAGACCTGTCGGCCCACATAATTAAGGCTCATCTGCGTGCCACGTTTTTCCATGCAGAGCTTGATAACATTGCCTACAAACTCTTGAGGCGTCAGGATATGGGCTTCAACGATAGGCTCTCGAATATCTTCGATATGGTTGGGCTCTGGGAGTTTTGAGGGGTTATCGATATGAATGATCTCACTGTTTTGAATCACGAGCTCATAGACAACGGTCGGCGCTGAGGTAATGAGATCCAAGTCATACTCACGCTCCAAGCGTTCTTGAATAATCTCCATATGGAGCATCCCCAAAAACCCACATCGGAACCCAAACCCTAGGGCTTGTGAGGTTTCAGGCTCGAAAAAGAGGGAAGCATCATTGAGGCTGAGTTTATTCAGCGCCTCTCTAAACGCTTCGAAATCGTCAGTACTCACGGGGAACAACCCGGCAAAGACTTGCGGCTTGATTTTCTTAAACCCGGGAAGGGCTTTAGAGGCAGGGTTTCGAGCAGTGGTCAGGGTGTCGCCCACGGGGGCGCCATGGATGTCTTTGATGCTCGCAACCACATAGCCAACTTCCCCGCAATTCAGCTCTGGTTTGGGTTCGCGCTTGGGGGTGAAGACGCCCACTTGATCGACCAGGTAGTCATGCCCTGTCGACATGACTTTAATCTTCTCGCCTTTTTTGAGGCTGCCATTTTTGATGCGAACCAGAGAGACCACCCCCAAATAGCTGTCAAACCAGGAGTCAATGATCAAAGCCTGCAAAGGCCCTTCCGGGTCACCTAGGGGGGGAGGGATTCGCTTGATGACTTCTTCGAGAACCTCTTGAATGCCAATCCCTGATTTGGCGCTGGTTTGCACGGCATCAAGTGCTTGAATGCCGATGATGTCCTCGATCTCTTGGGCCACACGCAAAGGCTCTGCTTGAGGCAGATCAATTTTATTCAACACAGGGACGACTTCAAGGTTCTGATCAATAGCAGTGTAACAGTTCGCAACCGTTTGGGCCTCAACCCCTTGGGCGGCATCGACAACCAGTAAAGCGCCTTCACAGGCTGACAGAGAACGAGAGACTTCATAGGAAAAATCCACGTGCCCTGGAGTATCAATCAAATTTAAAAGATAGGTGTTCCCATCTCGAGCCTGGTAATGCAGGGCGACGGTTTGCGCCTTGATAGTAATCCCACGCTCACGCTCAATGTCCATCGAATCCAGGACTTGAGCAGACATCTCGCGGTCTGACAACCCGCCACAGAATTGAATAAAGCGATCTGACAAGGTCGACTTTCCGTGGTCGATATGGGCAATGATAGAAAAATTTCGAATATGCTTCATGCGCGAAATCAAGCTCAAAAACAACAGTGGGGCCATTCTACCAGGTTTTAAGGGAAATGCGAGACGGGGTGGGATAAGATGAAGATCAGGTATGTGGTTTTGAAGGGAGTATTGGTAGGCATGGAAAAGTATGGTATAGTCGACTTAATTAATTTTAATGTTAATTTAAATATGCAAAATCTCTCATTGCCCACACAAACTACCTTGTCGTTACTGGGTCAGCTGATTAAGACAGCGCGGCAACAGCGTAAGATGTCGCAAGCTGATTTGGCTCAACGTTTAGGGGTGAGTCGGCAGACGGTGATAGCCATCGAAAAAAGCAACCCTCAGGTTGCGGTGGGTACCTTGCTGGAGGCGGCTCACATTGTCGGGGTGCCGCTTTTGTCTGATGACACCACTGCACTTACTCAGTGGCAAGCAGCGTTAGCAGGATTTAAAGCGTTACTGCCTACCCGAACTCATACCCAGATTGTGGAGATTGATGATGACTTCTGAACATGCGACAGAGGCGTATGTGTGGATGTGGCTGCCGCAAGCATTGAGCCCTATTGTGGTTGGGAAAATGGCGCTGTCAGGGCAGCAGTATCATTTTACCTATGGTCAGCGCTATCGAACCCGTTTGGACGCAATGCCACTCTCCCCTGTTGAGTTGCCCTTAACTGCTCGCACCTTTTCACCGACAGGTCTGCATGATATGCCTGCCTGCTTGCGCGATGCAAGCCCTGATGCTTGGGGTCGTCGCTTGATCGATTATCAAATGCCTCAGTTGAATCCTAACGAATTGGACTATCTGTTGTTGTCGGGCAGTGATCGCATTGGTGCATTGGATTTTCAAGCGTCTGCAACAGAGTATGTGCCGCGCGATGCGGAAGCGGTAGAATTAGAGGTGATTGATAGTTTCGCTACTATGCTGGAACAACAACGGCCCATCAGTAAAAAATTATTACCTATTTTACTTCATGGTACGAGCGTGGGGGGTGCAAGGCCCAAGTGCTTGCTTGAAAAAGAGGGTAAGCCATATATTGCCAAGTTCTCGTTATCGTCGGATCATCATGCCTTGGTTAAAACCGAGTACATTGCGATGAGATTGGCCGCGAAAGTTGGTCTTGACGTGGCCCCTGTGCTACTCACCAAGAGTGCTGGTCGAGATATTCTTTTGGTTGAGCGCTTTGATCGTGTGATCACCCAAGAAGGCGTTCATCGTAAACATATGTTAAGCGTGCTAAGCCTGCTTGGATTACACGAAATGGAAGCACGCTATGCGAGCTACCTGAACTTGGCACATTTGATTCGTCAGCGGTTCGATCACCCCCGACAGTTGTTGCGTGAACTGTTTGGGCGCTTGGTGTTTAACATCTTGATTGGTAACAACGACGACCATGCTCGCAATCATGCCGCATTTTGGGATGGGCAATGCCTGAGACTTACCCCTGCTTATGATCTCTCGCCTCAGTTACGAATGGGCTATGAAAGCACACAGGCCATGCGCATTGCAGGGGTGCAAGGCAACGCATCCACTCTGGTCAATGTGCTGTCAGTATGTGCTGCTTTCTTATTGCAAACAGAAGAAGCCCGACAGCGTATCGTCCAGCAAATCGAGATGCTGGAGCAGCAGTGGCCAGAGATTTGCGGCGAAGCAAGACTATCTCAACAGGAGCAATCTCGTTTGTGGGGCAGTGTGATCAAAAGCGATTATTGTTTACAGGGATTTAAACACTGAACCTCTTTGTTCTCTATACGCCTAAAATCACCCAAAATCACATAATTTCTTCTTATTCTCATCTATGCTACAATGCCCCAGATTTTGGAAGGAGTGATGTGATGCGGCAGTGGATTTCTCTGGGATTGATGGGGTTGTGGGTAGGCGTGAGTGTACAAGGGGCGAGCGCTGAGAATCTTGCGCAGGTTTATCAGCTGGCCATTCACAATGATCCCAGTTTGCAAGCCGCGCGTGAGACCTATGAAGCCCAGAAAGAAGCGGTGCCGTTGGCGTTGTCTGGGGTGTTGCCTTCGTTGAACCTCAATGCCAATAGCACGCTGAACTCGCCCCAAGGCGGGGATCACTTCAATAGCAACGGCTATAGCCTGACGCTGACTCAGCCGCTGTTAGATTTGACGGCGTTTGAAAGCCTCAGTGAGTCTTATACCCAAGTGAAACAAGCGGCACTGACGTATGCGATGGCCCAGCAGGCAGAGGTTTTGACGGTAGCGACGGATTATTTTGGTGTATTACAAGCGCAAGACACGGTACGCTATGCCACACAATATCTTGCCCAATTAGATCAACAGTTGGCACAAACCAAGGCTATGTATCAAGTGGGTTTAAAAGCATATACGGATGTGCAGACCACATTGGCCAGCGATGAAAGTGCAAAAGCCAGTGTCATTTCAGCGCAAAGCGATTTAGACTCTGCCAAAGCGGTCTTAGAGGCCTTGACAGGTACACCCATCCACAACTTGGCCCCCTTGGCTCAAAACTTCCCTTTGACGAAGCCAAGCCCTTTAAGCGAGACGCAATGGGTGTCAGCAGCCCTTCAGGGCAATCTCAGTGTGCAGGATGCGCGTTTGCAAGTGACCTTAAGCCAGCAGGCAGTCACGCTCGCCCGTGTAGGCAATGGAACCATCCCTGGGTATACACCTACGGTGGATCTCAATGCGGGGCATACGTATTCGATGTCTCATGAAGATACGGTTTCCAGCAGCCAAGGCTCTGCGCTGGGGATCTCCGCATCAGTGCCCTTGTTTAATGGGGGTTCTACCTGGGCGAGTGTGAATCAGGCGCAATTTGTTTTACAGTCCAGTCAGGCGTCTCTTGAAAATACCCATAGGCAGACTGAAAGCCAGGTCAAGCAAGCATATCTCAATGTGCTTTCTGATATTTCAGAAGTGGATGCCTATCAGCAGGCGGTGATTTCCAGTGAGGCGTCGTTACAGGCCTCGCGCGCGGCGTATCAGGCCGGCACGGTGACTATTGTCGATTTGCTGACGCAGGAGAGTGATCTCTTGAGCGCTGAGCAGCAGTACACTGCAGCGTTGTATCGCTACATCACAGACAGCTTGACCTTGAAGCAAGAGGCTGGCACGTTGAGTGTTCAAGATATTGATGCGATCAATCCGTTTTTGGTGGGGTCAGTCACGCAGATGCCTGGCACGCCACTGTCAACCAGCCACTGAGGCTTTTTCCGGGTTCAAGATGCAAAAGGCGCTCTGGGTGGTTGAGGCTATTGGGAGTGCCTGCCCAGGGCTCGATGCAAAAGAAGGGTTCCTTAGGATCATGATAGAGCTGAAGATACTGAAAGGGGTTAGACGGATCTCCACCGGTTTCCAATAACAGACAGTAGTCTGGAAGGCTCAGAGAGACATGGGTGTCTGTACCTAAAACAGATAGGCGCTCGTTGAGGCCCTCTGCTGTGAGGCTTGCAGGCATGGGGGATTGGAGAGGCCGATCGCCTGCCAAGTCAGAGAGGCTTGCCGTGTAGGCAATGCTTCTTAGGGCTTGAAAACAGATGTGGGTGTTGGGTTTCTCTGAGAGGGGCACTGAAAAGTACGGATGAAAGCCCATGGAAAACGGCATGACTTGGCTGTCGTGATTCACAATCGTGATGAAGATTTTCAATTGATGAGGATGAACTTCATAACCTAGGCGCAGCTCGAATTGAAAGGGAAAATAGGGGTGCGTAGCAGAGGTGTCTGTGAGCTTTAATAAGATTTGATGTTGAGAGAGCGAAACCACCTGCCAATTTTCTTGGGCTGAAAACCCATGAATAGGCATAGGGTAGCGCTGGCCTTTGGCCTGATAGAACCCTTGCGCTGTGCGCCCGCAGGCAGGAAAGTGGAAGGGCAAGCCGCCACAGATTTTAGAGGGCGCGAGGGCCTCAAAGTTCTCTGGACGATAGAGCAGGTCTAAGAGTCCATGAGGTGCGTTGGAATAGGGTACCCGAAAGCTGCTGCAGAGTGCACCCAGTTCCGGATGGATATCCGCCTGGGTGCGACCATCAGAGGCCGTCAGCGTGTAGACGCTCATCATGCGCGAAGGGCGCCGCTTAGGCCATACGACGTCTGAGGAACGGTACCATAGGCCACATCAGCAGGGTCACAAGCAAAGTCACGCAGCCGATCCAGAAGAACACATGCCCGTAGATATGCAGGGAGATAAAGTGATTGGGTGCATTGGCAGGTGTGTTGGTGAGCGCTGCAACAAAGCCGCCTAACACCATAGCCACTGCTGTTACCATGAACCAGGCGCCCATGATCAAGCCCATCATACGTTGAGGCACCAGGCGTGCAACCATCGCAAGACCTAAGCCGCTCACCAACAATTCCCCTACGCTTTGGAAACCGTATGAGAGTACCATCCACCAGGGAGACACAATGCCCGAAGCATTGGCAAAGAAGGTGCTCATGTACAGGGATAAGAAGCCCAGCGCACAGAGGAACATTCCCATGGTGAACTTCGCAGGCATGCTGAAGTCTTTGCCATTGTTCCCCAGTTTATTGTAAAAGTAAGCCAAGATGGGGCTCGCGATCACAATCCAGATAGGGTTCAACGCTTGGAAACACAAGGGGTTGAAGTGCCATCCATAGAGGCTATGCTGGACGTTGTTAATGGCAAAGAAGTTCAGCGA
>JAHFRR010000028.1 GCA_023266165.1 Thiotrichales bacterium | reverse complement strand
GTGAGATATCGGCTGGAGAGGGTCACCATGGCATAAAGCGCCTCTCCACGAATCAGTACCTGATGGCTGTGCTCATAGCGTGACTGTAAGCCTTTGAGAATGGCTATGGTTTCAAGATCAGAGGGTTCTTTGAGGGTGATCGTTTGAAAGCGCCGCGCGAGGGCAGGGTCTTTTTCAATATGGCGCTTGTACTCTTGCCAGGTGGTTGCGCCCATCATGCGGATGTCGCCCCGTGCGAGGGCAGGCTTTAAAATATTGGCGGCATCATGTCCCCCATTCCCACCTGACCCTATCAGGGTGTGCACTTCGTCCATAAAAATTAAGATGGGCTTGGCACTGGCTTTGAGGGCATCGAGCAGGGCCTGTAGGCGCTTTTCAAATTCACCTTTGATACTGGCACCTGCTTCAAGTCGGGTCAAATCTAATCGCAAGAGCCGAATATGCTGAAGGGATGTGGGGACATCGCCTGAAGAGATTCGAAGAGCCAGCCCCTCTGCAATGGCCGTTTTCCCAACCCCCGCTTCCCCCAACACCAGAGGATTGTTCTTGCGACGTCGACTGAAGATATCAATCGCCTGGTCAATCTCACGTTCTCGCCCCAGTACAGGATCGATCTGGCCTTGCTTTGCTTTGTCAGTCAGATCTTCGCAATAGAGCTCTAACAGGCTGCTCTCTTGAGGGTGCCGAGGGTTGGTGGCATCAGCAACGTTCTCGAAAGAGGGCTCTAAGGGAATTTCCAGCGTGGAGAGCTGGGTTAACATTGCTGAGCGCACTTCGCCGTCGAGTAATTTGGGTTTGGCTTGCAGGCTTTGGAGGATATGGATGAGGTGAATCTGGTGAAT
Source organism: Thiotrichales bacterium (assembly GCA_023266165.1). Lineage (GTDB taxonomy): Bacteria > Pseudomonadota > Gammaproteobacteria > Francisellales > CACEW01 > JAHFRR01. Next base: position 11,893 of record JAHFRR010000028.1, on the reverse strand, counting down.
TGGGGGCGTTTTTGAGGGCTCTGGAAAATTAGGGAGAACACTTGCCAGAATCCATGCCTGCTCAAGGCAGTCAAATAAAGCGGGTGAAAAGCTCGGCTTACTGGAGCAGCCGTTAGGAAGTGTCTCTAGATAGCAATGCAAGAGTGCCTTAGTCTCAGCAAGATTTAAAGACTCTGCAATGGTTTGAAGCCAATGTTCTAGAGTGATCTCATACTGGGTTTGACGGATGCATGCTCCTGCCGCTTGATTGAGTAAAGCCAAGAGAGAGGGCGAGAGTTTGTGGATTAACGCTTTTTGCGCATCAAAGCGCATCTCTGGAGATTTCTTCATGAGTGAGTCCTTTATTTAATCTATTTGAGTAGTATGCAGGATTCTTAAGATCTGGTCAAGAAGAGGTCTTTCAATTCATGCCCAATTCAAGCCCAGTGACATCCAGCCATAGCATGTGTTACGATTTTGTTTTTCAACCCGAACAGATAACAAGGATCCAGGCATTGCGCAGACGCGGGGTTTTCTCTATCGTGCTTTGGATTTTACTGTGCGTGAGCCTAGGCCTGGGGCTATTGAGCACAGGGCCTGCCCATGTGTCTTGGTCTGTGATGCGTGCGTGCCTGATAGCCCCTGATAGCCCGAGCGTTGGATGTGAGATTTTTTGGCACTTGCGTTTTCTGCATCTTCTGTCTTTAGGGGAAAGCGGTATGGCCTTAGGCGGTGCGGGGCTGCTGTTTCAAGGCTTATTGAAAAACCCCTTAGCCGACCCAGGGTTGCTGGGCGTGAGCGCAGGTGCTGGGTTTTTGATGCTCTTGGGGATGGTGCTGGCCTCACGCTTTCTTTTCTTGGAAACTCCAGGGGTCTTGATGCTTTGTGCAGTGGGCGGTGCCTTGGGGATTGTATGGATAGGCGCCTTGTGTTTGCAGAGTTTTGGCAGAAAAGTCTCACCCTTTGGGGTGATCTTGTTGGGCATCTTGCTCAATGCTTTTTTCATTGCCTTGACAGAAGGGATCTTGTTGATACGACCTGCTTCAACACTGCAGATGTATTTTGCGTGGAGTCTCTCGGGCGAGGCACGATTAAGCCTGGCCTGGATGGGGTATCTCGGCGTTTTCATTGTCGTGTTACTGAGCCTCATGGCACGCATGACCCAAAAGCTGGATCTCTGGCAGCTGGGCTTAGAAGAGGCCTGTGCTCTGGGAGTCAATCCTCAACGCTTTTACTATCAGATTCTAACGCTTGCGAGCCTTTTAACTGCCTGTAGCGTATTGCTCACAGGCCCCATTGCCTTTGTGGGCCTCCTGGCTCCGCATTTTGGTCGGGCGCTGGTTGGGCCGCGTCATGGGAAATTATTACCTGCCACGCTGTTGATGGCTGTGTTACTGGTGTGGGGTGCTGGATGGCTGTGCGCACTCGTCAGCCTGATGGCGATTCCGCTTTCTTTAATGCTGACCGTCATCGGTGTCCCGAGTGTCATGATCTTATTGGTGAGACAAGGGCGAGTTTTCTATGAGTAAAAAAAGTCAAAATAGCCAAAAAGAAAGTGTTTTGGAATGCGACGCGCTGACGTTAACCTATGGGCGAAAATCTATTTTCTCATCGCTTCATTTACAATTCTCTGCAGGCGAGATCGTTGTTTTGCTAGGAGAAAACGGTGCGGGGAAATCCTCGTTGTTAAAATTACTGTGGGGCTATCTCCAGCCTACACGGGGCCACGTGTTACTGTCTGGTCGTGAGGTTCACAAGATCCCTAAAGCCCAGATCCCTTTTGCTTTTGGATATCTCAGCCAATCCAGCCAGTACCCTTTAGGATACTCGGTTGCGGAGTATATCCAGATGGCTGGGTATCCCATCGGTGTTGATTTTCATGCGCAGTCTGCACTGTTTGATTGGGTTGTGCGGGATCTTGATCTCTGGGATTTAAAAGACCGAGCCTTGCTGGATCTTTCCGGCGGCGAGCGCCAGAGGGCCAAGTGCGCACGGTTGTGGCTGCAGGCTTGTCTTGTCAGCCATCCCCTGGTGTTACTGATTGATGAGTTCGAGACACATCTGGATACCCATTGGAAAAACCATATTTCAAAGATTTGGATTGACCTCGCCTCTCAAGGCTCTTTGGTGATTTTAGCGGGGCATGATCAGGCACTGTATCAGGAGATGGCGCAGGAATTTTCAGAGCCACACAGGATTCGCTTTATCCAGTTAGACAACCTGTAAGTAATGGACTGTGTGCTCGCTTGAAAACAAAAAAAGATATGGTAAAGTGCCACCTGTCTTCAGTTTTTAATTTAAAGGATATCTTTGATGAAACGAATCAATCAGCTGACATGGGCGCTGTCTTTTCTGGGTCTTTCGAGTTTAGCACTGGCTTATGCCGGTACGACACAGGCTGTTACACAAAATGTAGCCCCTAACATGATTCCGACACTGACACCAGGCTTTGGTATCACCCTGACAGGCCTGTATTTGCAGCCTTCCGCGAGTGGTGGTAACCTCACGTATGCGACCTATACTTCACCGACTCCTATAGACTCCCCTAGCTGGCGGCAAGAAAACACTGATCCTAAGTACCATGGGGCGTTTGATTTGGGATTGCAATATACGATGGCTGATACAACAGACCAGGTGAAATTAGATTGGATGTACTTTAACTCTACTGACCTGGCTTCTGCGACTTCTACTGGCACTGATTCCGTTGCACCTCCCTATTCTTTTGGCCCTGGCGCGCAGTTTTCAGGGGGTTCTGCGAATACCAGCGCACATTTTCAAATAAACAACATCAACTTAACGCTCGATCATTTGATCAATGTCTCGAGTAATATTCAGATGACCGTTTTTGATGGTATCAGTACCGCGTATCTCAAAGAGGGGCTCACTTCCAGTTATTTGGGTAACACACACCCTACAGGCAGTCCTAATGACTTGACGCCGTTTGATATCACGAGTTATAACACGTCTGAATTTACAGGGATTGGCCCGCGTCTGGGGCTTGACACGGCATATTTCTTTACGCCTCGCTGGAGTGTAGTGGGTGAGATGGCCGGATCTCTATTGATTGGATCAATCAAAACAACGACAAACTTTCGCACACTTTCAGCAGGAACGACACTGAACACTACGCTTGCTAATCAAAAGAATACAGCAGTTGTCCCTGAGTTCAATGGAAAAATGGGCGTGACTTATGCGTTGCCGTTGAATACTCAAGGATCTGTTCTAACATTACAAGCAGGTTATATGGTCGTGATCTATCTCAATGGCATTACTCAGGTCAATCCCACTCAACTGGTTCCTGATACGGAAGATGATGGTGTCATCGCGATTATTGCTGATGCCCAAACTGCCAGTGACTTAGGACTGAATGGACCCTACGCGAGCTTGACCTATACGTTCTAAAATCTACGCCCAAAAATCTGCAATGAAAGGCCTAAATGAGGCTAAGTGAGTTTTATTTTTTGAGGTCTTGTGGTAGAGTTCTCCCGCGTTTTATAAGATAACAAGATAGGACACGCTATGAACTTACACGAATATCAAGGAAAGCAACTCTTTGCAGAATATGGACTGCCTGTTTCTAAAGGCTTTGCGGTCGATAGCGCAGAGGCAGCGGTGCAGGCAGCGAATCAGCTGGGTGGGAACAAGTGGGTGGTCAAAGCCCAGGTTCATGCGGGTGGGCGTGGGAAAGCCGGTGGTGTGAAGCTCTTCACTACCAAAGAGGACATCAAAGCCTTTGTGCGCAAGTGGTTAGGCACGAATCTTGTGACCTATCAGACAGATGCTCGTGGGCAACCTGTCCATAAAATTCTTGTGGAAAACTGCACGGATATCGCCAATGAACTGTATCTGGGCGCTGTGGTGGATCGTGCCTCTCGTCGAATCGTCTTTATGGCATCGACAGAAGGCGGCGTGGAGATTGAAGAGGTAGCCTCTAAAACCCCTGAGAAGATTTTGAAAGTGGAGATTGATCCGTTGGTTGGCGCTCAGCCTTTCCAAGGCCGTGAGTTGGGCTTTAAGCTGGGTTTGAACGTCGAACAAGTTAAGCAGTTTGTAGGGATCTTTATGGGCTTGGCGAAGATGTTCCAAGAGCAAGATTTCGCACTGGTTGAGATCAACCCCCTGGTCATTACTCCAGAGGGGAATCTGCATTGTCTCGATGCAAAAATCACGATTGATGCCAATGCACTGTATCGTCAACCCAAGTTAATGGATATGCGGGATCCAACGCAAGAAGATGCTCGTGAGCAACGCGCAGCGGACTGGGGTCTAAACTACGTGGCCCTTGAGGGCAACATTGGCTGTATGGTCAATGGGGCGGGGTTAGCGATGGCGACCATGGATTTGGTCAAGCTATCGGGCGGCAAGCCTGCGAACTTCTTAGATGTGGGCGGTGGCGCGACCAAAGAGCGTGTCACAGAGGCATTTAAAATTATTTTATCAGATGAGAACGTCAAGGCCATTTTGGTCAATATTTTCGGCGGAATCGTTCGATGCGATATGATTGCTGATGGCATTATGGCTGCGGTGGCAGAAGTTGGGGTATCCATTCCAGTGATTGTACGTTTAGAAGGAACTAACGCTGAGTTGGGTGCCAAAAAATTATCTGAAAGCGGCCTGAATATCATTGCAGCCAAAAGCTTTACTGAGGCTGCAAAAGCCGCAGTGGCTTCTGTAAAGTAATGAAAAGTTTAAAAAATTAAAAAATTTAAAAAAAGGATCTGAGATGAGCATTTTAATTGACAAAAATACACGAGTCATCTGTCAAGGTTTCACAGGGAAGCAGGGGACGTTTCACTCTGAGCAGGCTATCGCCTACGGCACTCACATGGTCGGAGGGGTGACGCCAGGCAAGGGCGGTACTCAGCATCTGGGTTTAGAGGTCTTTGACACCGTTGCAGATGCGCGTGCAAAAACCCGAGTCGATGCATCCGTCATCTATGTTCCAGCGCCTTTCTGTAAAGATTCTATTTTAGAAGCCGCTGCCGCCGAGATTCCCCTGATTATTTGTATTACCGAAGGCGTGCCTGTCTTAGATATGCTGGAAGTCAAAGAATATATCGAAACCAAAAATGCCAAAGCGGGTAAAACGTTGATTCGCTTGATTGGCCCCAATTGCCCAGGGGTCATTACTCCGGGTGCTTGTAAGATTGGGATCATGCCAGGGTATATCCATCAGGTCGGTAAAGTCGGGATTGTCTCACGCTCAGGAACGCTCACCTATGAGGCTGTGCATCAAACCACAGCGCTGGGTTTTGGCCAAAGTACGTGTGTCGGGATTGGCGGGGATCCTATCCCAGGCAGCAACTTTGTGGATATCTTGCAACTTTTCCAGCAAGACCCTCAGACGGAGGCGATCATTATGGTGGGTGAGATTGGAGGGTCTGCTGAAGAAGAGGCGGCCGCTTATATTAAACAGTATGTGACAAAACCTGTCGTGTCTTATATTGCGGGTGTGACAGCCCCGAGCGGCAAACGTATGGGCCATGCGGGCGCCATTATTGCAGGTGGTAAGGGCACTGCTGCGGAGAAGTTTAAAGCATTGAAGGATGCGGGCGTTAGAACCGTGGAGTCTCCTGCAGAGATGGGCCGCACGGTGCAGGAGCTCACCGGCTGGAAAGCCAAAAACCATGGGTCAGCGCGCGGGGATCTTGTTTGTCGTCTCGTCTCCTTCGGGAGGCGGGAAGACGTCCTTGATTCAAGCCGCTTTAAGCACGCTCTCTCAGATTGAGGTGTCGATCTCATTCACGACGCGCGCGCAAAGACCTGGTGAGGTTTCAGGTCAGCATTATCATTTTGTGTCTCCTGAGGTTTTTCAGCAAAAGCTGCAGCATGGCGATATGCTGGAGTATGCCAAAGTCTTTGAGCACTATTACGGAACAAGCGAAGCCCGTATCCAGGCCTCCCTCGCTCAGGGTCAGGATATTGTCTTAGTCATTGATTGGCAAGGTGCTCGTCAAATCCGCGAGCGTTTTTCACATCAACAAACCAGTGTTTTTATTTTACCGCCCTCCCTTTCTACGCTGAAAGAGAGATTAAAAGCGCGAGGTCAAGACTCCGATACGATTATTGACTATCGCATGGGGTTGGCTCGAGACGAGATATCCCATTTCGCAGAATACGACTACCTGATTGTCAATGAAAATTTTACCCAGGCTGTCGAAGAATTAAAATCTATCTTTCTGGCAGAGCGCTTGAAAGCACAACGACAGAGAGCGGCGCATCAACGATTGATTGAGGCGCTGGTGGGGTTGCGGTAAGCTCTGGTTATTTTAATGCATTAGAGCAACAAAATTCAAGAAAATGGATTTTAAATTTATGCCAATATGGTACAATGATATACGGTTACGTTTTTAAGTGAATGATTGCAGTTGCTACTCACTTGAATCGAAGGATGGTATGGGGAGGGTGCAGTGTTAGCTCAAGATGCACTTCAACGAAAACCTGCTGAGCCTTCTGTTAAGAAAATAGCTCGTGATGTTTCGGTATTACCTGTTGTAAAAAACGAACCGCATGAAAAAAAAGATCGGCAGATACCCTTTTGCAGCCTTTTGCCATACCAACCAGACACGATTGTGCGAAAGAAAGTGACAGTCGATAACTTTATTAGAACCGTTTTCTTTATGTTACAGGCATCTGTCGAAGGTTTGAATGCTTTAATCAGTCAAACAAGCTTACATCTTTTCGATCCTCATGTGGGTGAAACATCATGCCAAATCAGAGCCTATCAACTCCTTAAGCTTTTTTCCAAAAAAGAGCTACGTCAAAAATGTATTCTTGCAAAGGGGGTATTAGCTGATCATTTAGAAAAAGTACGTTCAAAAAAATTCTCGAGCAATAAGTCAGTAAAATTATATATCAGTGAGCTGATCTCATTTTTTGAATGTGGCTTTTTTTTGGATATGGATGTTGCGTTTCTGGTGGTTTGTTTTATTTTGACAAAATATAAGACAAGCGTGCATGGGCGGATTGTTTTTGATTATCATGGATTATCAGAGTCTTTGGACATTGTTTCCAAGCATACGCATAGGTTAGCACGTCATCTTCAAAAAATAGTTTCAGAGTTTTCAGTTGACCATGTTTTTGATCTCCTGCATTCGTTGCGAGGGAAGGCTATTTTGCCTGCAAAAATTTTCCAAAAACTCACACGATTTGATGAAAGCCAGAGAAATATGGCACCGTGTTTTTTTGTGATGGAGGCTATTCTTCAAAGTTTATTGTGTCGGGAGTCGATAAATGTTTTAGTTGCCTGCAGAGCTAGCAGTCATTTTTCTAGCGAGGTAAGCGTTATTTTTCAACTGTTTCAGGCAGTGGCAGGCCAATTTTTTCCTGTTGATGCAAGCAAAACGAACCATCAGATGCCATGCTTTGTGATCGTTGGCGAAACTAAATATGATAGTGAAATTTTTTTATCTGAATTTTTGCAGATTGGTCTGCAGAACATCATCCTTGCAAACGCAGCAGAGCATCCTCAGTATAGTGGCCAGCGCCAATCTTGCTATGCATCTGATCCATTTGGGTCAGATGAAAACTTTTCAATTGAAGAAAAACCTGAAGTAAAGCTCTTGCGATTTAGGTTGAAAAAATATCAGTCTCTTGCGCAAGCTTTGGGATGTGGGAAGCATATAGTTGGGCTCTTCTCTTTAAAACACATACTATGTGATACCTATCAGCATCAGCGTCGGCTTGCTGTAGAAGATGGCGCTAAAATTTTCAGTGGAAGCAGTCTTTAAAAAATATACTGTGCTGTGGTTTGGTAAACTCAGGTAATTTTGCTACACTCAGGTGATGAGATCTGATGCTGATTTTAGATCGCAACGTTATTTAAAATGGCGTGCATAACAGGTGTGTATTGAGATGGTAGAGAGAACAGGGCGCATGAGTGCTGTAAAATTCGTTGTGATATGCATCATGACGTACTTTTTTTTAACATCCTTTTTTCTGCTCATACCTACCCAACTCCCGGGGCTGCATGCGCTCATCTTTTTTCTGTTTGGTGCAGGGCAGTGTGTGAATGCGTTGCTTTTCGTGCCACAAATCATGAAAGCCTTGAAAGTGAAATCTGCAGAGGAGCTTTCGTTTACGATGTTTTTTGGCTTCAATATTTTGCAAATGTTGGGTCTGTTATTTTCTAGAGCTGTCTCAGATCATTACGCTGTCGTGGGCTATATCAGCTCTTTGCTCATCTGTGGGTTGTTAACCAGCATTATTTTGTATTATAGAAATTCTAAGAGATTGATCTTTAGCGCTATTTTTTACTTTTTAATGCTCATCTTGATTCTATTGAGCTTTGTGGTGACGCCCTCTGGAATTCTACGAGAAGCAATATTTCTGGTTTTTGGATTTGGGCAGATAGCAAACTCACTGCTCTATGTGCCACAAATTTTTAGATTGATAAAGCATAAAACAGCAGTGAGCTTATCACTTTGGATGTATTTGGGGTTTAATTTATTGCAAGGGTTAGGGATTTTATTTTCTCGTGAGGCTAAAGATCTGCTGGCTGTACTGGGATGTACATCTGCATTTGTACTGTGTGGAGCTACCATCGGATTGATAGTCTTTTATAGAGGGCGCAAAAATGAGTGAAAGCCACAAAGATAAAGCTGTACAGAACTATTATGAAGATATTATCGCAATGCTGCCTGGGCATATTTACTGGAAAAATTTAAATGGCCAGTACTTGGGATGTAATGATGCGCAAGCGCGAGCTTTAAAACTGAGAAGCAGACATGAGATTGTTCATTACAAGCCATATACTTGCTCAACGCCAGCAGAGCGCGCTATTGCAGAGACGAATGATCGAAAAGTGGTTGCAGAGGGTGTGGTTGTCACCGGAGAGGAGCCGATGACATTCGATGGAGAGATGAGAGTTTTTCTAAGCCAAAAGTCTCCCATCAGAAATGAAAATGGAGAAATAGTAGGTGTTTTAGGGGTTTCAACAGATATTACAGCACGTAAAGAAGCTGAGCGCTTGCAACTTGAGAAAGCGGTACAACAGCAAGCAGATAAGATGCAGGTGTACTATGAAAATATCATTGCAATGCTGCCAGGGCATATTTACTGGAAAAATTTAAACGGGCAGTATATTGGATGTAACGATGAGCAGGCAAAAACATTAAAGCTTGCAAGCAGGCATGAGATTTCTAAGTATGTCCCTTATACTTCATTAACAGCAAAAGAACGTGCTACAGCAGAGGGAAACGATCATAGAGTTATTATAGAAGGTGCTATGGTCACGAGTGAGGAGTCGATGACCTTGGACACGGGCGAGGTACGCACTTTTCTAAGTCAAAAATCTCCCATTAAAAACGCAAAGGGAGAGGTCACGGGAATCCTAGGTGTTTCAACGGACATCACAGCCCATAAAGAGGCGGAGCGTCTTAAGTTTGAAAATGAATTTCAAAAGCAAGCGTTAGAGTTGCAAGGCAAGCTCGCTAAAATTGCGGCTCAAGTAGCCCATGACATCAAGTCTCCGCTGGCAAGTCTAGATATGCTGATGAAGAGTGTGGATGGGCTTTCTGAAGACAAGCGCCTCACGTTGAAGCGTATTGCTAAAAGTATTGACAGCATCGCCGCGCACTTGCTGAATCAGTATAGCGCAGAGAAAGTGGCAGAGGGGGCTTTGGGAGAGCCCCAAGAAGTTCTGCTTTTAAGCCCGTGGCTTCAGCAGATCATCACTGATAAAGAGCTACAATATCAGAAGTTGCCTATTGAGTTTGCCCTGGAGATTCCAAATTCAAAAATCTTTGAGTGCTTGAGAGTGCAGAGGGTTGCACTGACTCGTACCCTGTCTAATCTCATCAATAATGCAGTGGATGCGATGAGAGATCAAGTAGATACTGCTCACCATAAAGTGACTGTGAGTTTAGAGGCAGACTTAGAGTATGTCAGACTTAAGATCAAAGATACGGGTAAGGGCATGTCTGAGGATGTGGTCAAAAAGATTTTAGCAGAGGTTGCCTTTACGCAGGGTAAGTCAGAGGGTCATGGCATTGGTTTAACCCAGGTACGGGAAACCCTCAAAGCCAATGAGGGCAGGTTGTCTATTGATTCTCAAGAAGGGGTCGGCACAACAATAATATTGACTTTCCCCACGTGTGAAAAGCCTCAGTGGTTGGGGTATGAGTTACATCTCAAGTCCAATGATCATCTGGTGATTTTAGATGATGACCCCTCTATCCATGATGTTTGGGATGCGCGCTTTAAAGGGTTAGTCATGCAGTATCCGAGTCTGGAGATTCAGCATTTTACAGCAGGTTTAGAAGCACTGCATTTTCTAAAATCTCAGACCCAGGATAAAAAATCTAGAATCTTTTTACTCACAGACTATGAGCTGTTAAAGCAAACCCTTACAGGTCTTGATGTGATTGCTGAAAGCGGGCTTTCTCGAGCGTTGCTGGTGACCAGTTATTATGGCTCTCCTGATATTCAAGGCAAGATCATGCGGATAGGTGCAAAAATCTTGCCTAAACAGCTGGCGCCTGAGATTGTGATTCATGTCAAGCACCCAACCTCTGAGGTAAAGCCTATCGATATTATCTTTTTAGAAGATGATGCGTTGTATGCCAGCATGGTGATTCCAGATGTTTTTTGCGATCTTGAAGTCAAGCACTATCTCACGCCAGAAGCTTTTTTAAGAGAACTGCCCACGCTGAGTCTGCCTTTGACAGTCCCTATCTCTATTGATAAGAACTTTGCCCAGAGTAAGATGGATGGGTTAAGACTTGCCGCAAAGCTGCATGAAATGGGCTTTTTCAGGCTTTATCTCTGTTCAGGTGAGAAGTTCAAGGCAGAAGATCTCCCGGGGTATCTCACGGTGCTTGAGAAGCATGAGTTGAGGAAGATTTTTGAGGGGTGAGGGGTATCACAAGGGAGATAAGAATGGATATTGATGTTGCGAAAAGTTCTTTTGAAACACGTCGGACGCATACGGCACATCCACTGTCGCAGCGCATTTTCAGTGTGATGCTGGAGAAGCAAAGCAATTTATGTGTATCTTTGGATGTTGTCAAAAGCGACGAGTTGTTGGCGATGGCAGAGCGATTGGGCCCTCAGGTGTGTATGCTCAAAACCCATGTGGATATTCTTCAAGATTTCACACCTCGATTGACTCAAGCATTGCGAAAATTGGCAGATCGGGATGGTTGGATCTTGTTTGAAGATCGCAAGTTTGCGGACATTGGCCAGACAGTTCAGCAGCAGTATGCCGGTGGCATCTATCAGATTGCACAGTGGGCGGATGTGGTGAATGCCCATGCCCTGCCTGGCCCTGGTGTGATTCAAGGGTTACAGGCGGGTGTGGATCTTAAGGGATCTGCTCGGGGTTTACTATTATTGGCGGAGATGAGTTCAAAAGGGCATTTATTAGATCCAGCGTATCAGCAAAAGACGCTTGAGATGGCTGTGGCGGCGCAAGATTTTGTCTGCGGGTTTATCTCGCAGCATCGTTTAGAAAACACTGTGCCAGGTTTTCTTTATTTGACCCCAGGAGTGCATTTGTCTGCGACAGGAGACAGTCTCGGGCAGCAATATCGGTCACCGCATCAAGCCATTAGAGAGCAGCAGTGTGACATTATTATCGTAGGGCGAGGGATCATTGGCAATCCAGACCCCAAAAAAATAGCAGAAGATTACCGTGTGGCTGCCTGGACAGCCTATCAGGACAGGCTTTTTTAGACCTTAATCTATTTTAAATTACTTTGTTCTTTTTTAATTTCCTCATCATGATATTTTTAGGTGCAGAATATTGAAGAAATATCTGGATTTTGCATATACTTTCAGACATAATGCCAATGACACGGATTGAAAAGTTTTAATGAGAGGAGCCCAACACCGATTATGTTAATATTGACTCGAAAGCCTGGCGAGGCATTGATGATTAATGACGATATTCGATTGTCTATCCTGAGCGTGCGGG
>JAHFRR010000132.1 GCA_023266165.1 Thiotrichales bacterium | reverse complement strand
GGGCGCATCAAGATCCGCTAATTGCGGAGAGAGCAAGCCCTGAACGCCACGTACATGCAGAGGCACAGGACGCGCAGACACCACCCGTGCAACCACCTCAGGAAGCCCTTCTGCCAATAACACCCGATAGAGATCTTCCTGGCGCGAACGCTGTATCAATCGGGGTTGCATAAAGGCTTCCTTGGGTATTAGGCTCCTATCAAGAAGATGCTTTCTTGGCTTTTTTCACTTCTCGTTTTTCTTTGAGTGACTTCGCCGCTGGCTTTTTGGTTTCTTTCTTGGTGCTTTTCTCTTTACTCATCACGGATGCTCCTTATGAAAGTTAATATGATTTTCAGTAACAGGCTATCGTGACAATAAAAGTCAGATAACCCGATTTTGAGAGTACCAAAGTTTTATGGATTTTTAAAGTGCGAGATTGGGAAAACTTGTTGTCAGTTTTTTCTGGTATAACACCACACCCTCTTTTTGAATATTTTCAAGAAGGGCTGGAGACACCAGCGTATTCAAGTTCACACAGTCAATGGGCAACAGCGTATCTGCATTCTCTAAAATATCTTGAACTGCCTGCCATTCTACGCTGACCAAGCTCTCAGGATGAAAACGCACCGCCAAATCAATATCGGATCGTGTGCGGGCAGTCCCACGTGCACGCGAACCAAACATAATAATTTGCTCAACGGATTCCAGGGCTTCAATCTTTTTAAGAAATTGATAATTCAAGGGAGGAAGTGGTGGATTGGATGTCATGATGTTTCAAGCTTATGGCATAGTGCGAGAAATGCCTCTACATAAATAGGGAAATGCGAGTAGATCACACTTGCCAGCCTCTGATCATAGGTATGAGACGTATGATTGCGATCATCTAAAATATCTAGCCAGAGCCTTTCATCCAAGATCCATCCTAAAACATACGCCTGCATGAGCGCTTGGCGAGGCGATTTTATCTCAATCCCTTCTGACAAATATAGCTTTTCCTGGATAGCCTTCCAAGCAAGCTCGAATGTAAATTCAAAGCGCTGTATCGCCCCATCTACAGCCAGTGGATTGTTAGGCTCGATATTCAGCGCTTCCTCAAAGCGAGACAGTGCCTCACGAAAAAAGTGAAGTTTTCCTGCCACAAACACACTCCTTTTTTAAATTCTTTTTCGAATCTTGGTCTCTCTTAGCCTTTATCCTGTAGAATATTCTCGCGTCACAAGACTGACCCTCGGTTAGGCGCTATTTCAAAGCTTCAATCTCTGCCTCAGATAATCCCGTGCAAGCCACGATAGTCGGGAGCGAAATACCTGAGGATAGCATATTGCGCGCTATTTCCAAACGGCCCTCTGCTCGTCCTTTTTCAATCCCTTTCTCAATCCCCTTTTTAATCCCTTTTTCAATCCCTTTTTGCTCTCCTTCCACAAAACCCTCCGCATGCCCTTCTCGATACCGACCTGTGAGCAAAGTTTTCTCTGTGCTGACAGCATCCCAATAGGATTCATAAGCCTCCAGCTCGCCTGGATTGTAAGCGGACTCTTCAATCAGCCCAACGGCTTCTTTGATTTCAGGGACAGCGAGGAGCTCTTCAGAGATTACTGTCGTTCGCGGGTCTATTTCCCTCATAAAGCGCAACCAGAGCAGGCGAAGCTTTTTCTCTTGGAGTGAGTGGGCAGGAAATTTGGTAAGCTCCACAAACACCAACTGCAAATGCTCGATGGTCTCTCGCCCTAGATGATCCGGTTTTTCAATATTCACTAATTTAAAGTGATGGTACCACTGAGGGGTATTATCAAAAGTCGCTGCGACAATTCCTAGGCCATAAACAGGCTGCAAAAGATGATAATCCTCGCCTGTTTGCAACTGCTTCACCAATGCCTGACCCGCTTCAAAGAGTAGGCGTTGCTTAAAGCTGTCTGTCCACTGGATTTGCATTTCAACAATAAAAACACGACCTTCTTTGTCTTTGCACTTCACGTCTGCAATCGTGCGCTTCATGGTCGGAATTCTGGGGGCCTGCTCTGTGGGTAAGTGAGCAAGCTCTACAATCTCCCGACCTGGCGGCAAGGGCAACACAGCGTTTAAAAAACTTTTGAGCAGATGAGGATGCTCACCAAAAACTTTTTTGAACACCACATCGGCTTTAGGATCAAGATAACGGGACATAACAATACCCATCAAAACATCAAGAATGGCTTAATCATAATCGATCTGCAGGGAAATAACAAGGGATGCAAATCTCCGCTCTCTAGTGCCTCAAGGGGAAAGGAGAGGGGGCAAGAAATTATGATGCGAAAGTTTTTTATTTTTTAGAATTACCCACTCAAAACAACATAGAGCCTTTATCGCGACAGAGTTACAGGAAGGCCTGCGACCTGGCGTTCCATTGCACCCTTACTTAGGGCGCACGCTGTTGCCACCTCTACTGGAGTAGCTGAGTTATGCGATCTAAAAGCACCTCTATCTGCTGGAGATGAAGATGGAACAACCGCTGTATCAGAGCGCGCTGGTTGCAATATCTTAAAACGCGACTCCAAATCTTGTAACGACGAAACTACTGTACTCTCGCTTACGTTTTTCGAATCTTCTACTGGCGTCAAACTAAGAACTACTGAACGCAGCGTCTCTAGTCTATTCCCTGCTGCCTGTAGCGACTCTCTGGCCCTTTCTTTATCAGTACAAGCATCCTTATTTTTTTCTGCTGCATTTATCGCATATTCCGTCACGGCTTGTGCTACCGAAACCAAAAAGTTGACCAGCTCTGTGTTCTTACTCCCCACGGCATAATCAACCGGAGTCTTGAGCATTAAATCTTTTGGAAAGAGTTCATAATTAGGAAGGATGCACCCATTGGACTCCTCAACTAAGAATTTAGCAACTTCTAATTGCCTACCTATAGCAGCAGAATGTAAAGGCGTTTGCCTTTGATCGTTTAGGGCCAAAGGACTACAGCGCTTGAGCTCACTCTCCTGCACAAGTTCTTTTACCTGAGCAAGCTCTCCAGTATGGCATAGCCCATAAAAATCCACAGTCTTAGCGTAGTCGCCCAGTACCTTTGATTTTATTTTATTCGTAGCTGACTTAGACTGAATATGCTCGTTTGTGCCCTGTAAAAATTCAATAAGGGTAGGAGTACCCAAAAAAAACCCCTCCACTATCTTTTCTTGAACACTAGATTGGGCATTCACCTGAACTTTCATTTTATAGTCCAAAAGCTCAGTTCCTGCGCGCGGCTTAATGTATATCTCATCAAGCCTCATATCAGATTCTTGCCCAGGCATTCTAGACATCCGACGAAATGTATATTGTTCTTGGAAGGTAAACATAGTCATCTCCTTGGGTTGGCATTAGAAACACCTCGAATACTATCTTAAACTTAAATAATTTTCAATATTATAAAGACCATGAAAAATCATGGATAAATCTATATCCAGGCTATTGCAATCTTGATTGAAGTGTGGTAGGAGGGGTTTTGTGGGGGTAAAAACTGCCAAAAACCACCCTTGCAACCCAAAGCAATCTATGGTATAAAGCCACGGCTTTTGGAATAAACCTGAAGCTGTGCCCGTAATATTGGATTGCGTGCGCAAACCCGAACATCGCTTATACTGACGTCAGGGTGCCCTACCCGCCTTTGCAAAGGCAAGTGGGGTCTAGCGCCAGGAGCGGTGGGAGATTAACCCTTCACGATCATAAGGATCTATCATGACAACTATTACCATGAGCGATATGCTCAAAGCGGGTGTGCACTTTGGCCACCAAACTCGCCACTGGAACCCCAAAATGGCACCGTATATTTTCGGGGAACGTCAGCGCGTTCACATCATTAACCTTGAAAAGACATTGCC
>JAHFRR010000131.1 GCA_023266165.1 Thiotrichales bacterium | reverse complement strand
TCTCAAGCTTTAGGCAGAGTTTCTGTTCAGTAGTTGGGAGGCAACTGAATATAGGCATTGCCAACATGAACCCTCCACCCTAGCCCTCCTCCGCAAGGGAGGAGGGAATAAGAAAGCCTTGCCCATTCAGCATTCCAGAGATAAGTTATTTTTTATTTTTAAACACGAGGGATCGGCTCATCAGCACCCCTGCCAAAACCAGCAGCCCCAAGAGCACGCCGGTATTGCGGTAATTTGAGAAGACCATCAAAATGCCATAGGCCAGTACGGGCGAGAGAGGCATTAAAAAAGAGAATTTGAGTGAGCCAATGCGAGAAAGCGTCACCTGCATGCAATACAAAGGCAGCACAGAGGTCAGCAGAGCCAACCACAGCAAATCACTCCAAGGCAGCTGTATCATGGCATCCCATGCAAAATCACGAGGGTGGACAAGCCCTAAATATATCAGATAGACGAGCAGAAGAAGCAAAAACCTCAACGCCAACATCTGAGTGCTCTTGAGACCTGTTTTCTGCTGCATCAAGCGGGCTTCCACCAAATACCATGCGGCGCCTATCGAAGCCACAATCGTAAACACGCACCCCGTTAAGAATCCAAGAGAGTACCCACGTTGCTCCATTGAAGCTCCGATCATCCACACACTGAGCAACAATACTACGAAGGCAAACAAGCTGTTTTTGAGCGTCCAGGATTCCAGTCCATACCATCGACTGAGTAATACATAGGTAAACAAGGGCATGAGCGCCATCAGCAACCCCAGATACAGCACAGGGCTGATAAAAGTCAGGGCATAAAAAGAAAAGCCCCAAATCATCAATGTGCTGAGATTGATCATGAACCAGTGTTTGGGAACACGCCCTGCGCTCTGATACATGGCTTTGAGATTTTTAACACTCTTGGCATTGCACAGCGTAAACCACAGAGCGCTGATCAAGAAGACAATCAGCTGGGAAAGCACTGGATTGACCGTATGATTGATCCGCCCGATATAAATCGCTGATAGGGCTGTGATCAGGCAATACAAGACTCCAAAGCCATAGCCTAAGCTCTTGTTATAATTTTTGTGACGCTCAGAGGGGCTCATACAACCGCTTCTACTTCTAAAGGTTGATAGTCTCTCAAGCGGTTAAAGTCCTGCTTTAACACTTCATACTGGTCATGATATGCAAATAATTTTCCGCTGATATCAACAACAGACTGGCTATCTTGCAGGATATCCCCCACCTTCACCAGCCACTCCAGTGTATACGTACTGGAAATGGGGGGTGGCACCAACGCTTTGACCTTCCCTGCCCTATGGGGTAAGAACGCCCAAAAACTATAACCCTTCACATCAGGCGTAAATGCATAGGGGATTCCTAAGAGCACTCTAAAATAAAGATTGGCGATGCTCACATCAAAATCATGACGATACATCAAAGCAGAGGTAGCCCCTGGTGGGCGCGGGCCAATTTCCAAGAAGATGATCTCGCCAGAAGGGGTGACAAACAATTCCATATGAGACATGATATTCAACAATCCCAGGGCTTGTAGCACTTTTTCAGAAAAGGCCAATAGCTGCTGCGGGAGGGGCTCTGACTTGGATAACACCCGACTACCGATAATTCTCTGATAACAGATTTCCATATTGGGATAGGTATACTCACAACATTGAGAAAATAAAACCTTGCCTGCTTCAACCGCTGTATCGCAATGATAAAGCATACCCGTAATAAACTCTTCTGCCTCAAATGTCCAGTGTGCTTGAGTTTCAAGGGTTTTTACCCAAGAGGCAAATTGTGAGAAGTCCTCAATTTTAGAAACACCATGGCTCCCTGCTGAATGCGTGGGTTTGATAATAAAGGGGAGTTTCAAAACATGGGTAAGCTCTTGAAAATAGGACTCTGGCCGCTCTTTTGCATGCGCTTTATGGATCATCACATGATGTGGCACACGGATCCCTGCATGCACCAGCTTTTGCTTCATAGCAGATTTGTCATGATACGGCAACAACGCTTCTTCGGAGGGCCCTGGCAAGCCTAACAGCTTATTTAAACGCGCCACCAATAAGACGTTATATTCATTGAGCGTTGCTAAACGCCATGTCACCCCTGGGTTTGAGGCCAGAAGCTTTTGGATCACAGGATAGGTTTTCTCAAAATTCAACGCCGGCACACTGCCCTCTTGAGGACCACACGCCAAAACATCAATCGACTCGAAATGCGCTTTCAACTCAGGAGATAAAAACTTCTCTTCCGTCAGATCCATCAATAAAAATAATTTCACACCCTCTTTTTTCAACGCTGGATAGTCAACATAACGCATCGCCAAAGCGCTTAGAATCACAAGATGCATGGTTAACTCTCCCTGTTTTTAATCTCAATCACCCTTGAAATCACTCCATGGAATTCTACTCTTTGAATCTCGAATATGCTAGAATGCACTCGAGTTTTTAAAAAAATAAGGATCTCTTATGACCACGTATTCAGATATTCAAAAATATTTAGGCACCGAGGCAGACAGCCTATTAACTCATAAAGCACGAGTCCCTCATACACAGCTGCATACTCCTCACCCCCATTTTGTTGACCAAATCTTTATTCCCTCCGACAGGAATCAACGCGTTATCAATAATCTTCAGAGACTCTATGGCACAGGGCGTCTCGCGCATACCGGCTATCTCTCCATTCTCCCTATTGATCAGGGTATTGAGCATTCTGCAGGGGCGAGCTTTGCTAAAAACCCCGCCATGTTTGACCCTGAAAACATTGTCAAACTGGCTGTAGAGGGTGGCTGTAACGGCGTTGCTTCAACCTTTGGGGTATTGGGGATGGTCTCGCGCAAATACGCTCACAAGATCCCCTTTATTGTCAAAATCAATCATAACGAGCTTTTGAGCTATCCGAATGATTTTGATCAAATTCTTTTTGGGACGATTGATCAAGCCTATGAGATGGGGGCTGCAGCGGTAGGTGCAACGATTTATTTTGGCTCTGAGCACAGCCATCGCCAGATCATTGAGATCTCACAAGCCTTTGCCTACGCACATCAAAAGGGCATGGCGACGATCCTCTGGTGCTATCTGCGCAACGATGCCTTTAAAAAAGATAAAGACTATCATACCTCCGCAGATCTGACAGGCCAAGCCAACCATCTAGGTGTTACCCTGCATGCAGATATCATCAAACAAAAACAACCGGATTGTAATGGAGGATACCTCGCCCTCAATACGGGTCATTCTAGCTACGGCAAGCATGATGCACGCATCTATACAGAGCTCTCTTCAGATCACCCGATTGATCTGTGTCGATACCAAGTCATCAATTGCTACATGGGCCGGGCAAGCCTGATTAATTCCGGTGGCGGATCAGGATCTAATGATTTCCACGATGCCGTGCGCACAGCCGTTATCAACAAGCGAGCAGGCGGCGCAGGGTTGATCAGTGGGCGAAAAGCTTTCCAAAGGCCTATGGCAGAAGGCGTTCAGCTCTTGAATCTGATTCAAGATGTCTATCTTTGCCCGCAGGTGACGTTGGCATAATCACCGCTTCAACAAGACCTAAGGGTGAATCGCCATCCCGCTTAAAGCCCCTGTCACCACGCAATCTGACAGCACCATCATGCCCAAGCTGCTATGGTGACTCATGTCATATTGACTGGAGATGTGATCGCTGTAGAGCGTTCTTGCCCCTATCTCGGCAACCTGAGTGTGATGTCTCGCGCGATAGTCAGGTGTGGTTTCAAAAAGATGATGAGGGACTGTTTCAGAGAAAAGTCCTTGATGGGTCTCTGTATGCAAGCTTGAGAGCGACATGCGTGTGACAGTGCCAACCTCTCCCTGTTCCGTGCG
>JAHFRR010000130.1 GCA_023266165.1 Thiotrichales bacterium | reverse complement strand
CGTGCTTCGTAATTAAACCCACCAGAGTGATCAAGCCAATCTCCGTATAGAGATTTAAAGACCCTCCTGTCAGTTTGAGCGTCGCCATCGCGCCGACGATGCAAAGGGGGACAGATAAGATAATAATAAAGGGATCGACAAAGCTTTAAAACTGCGCGGCAAGTACCAGATAGATAAACACCAAAGCCAGTAAGAACAAGCTCTCCATGGTTCCTTTTGAACTTAAATACTGGCTGAGCGGCCCGCTGAAAACAGCATGATCATCATGAGGCAACGTCTTGGCTAACACCCTGTGCAAATGCCGCAAAACCTGGCTATCGCTATACCCTGGCACCATATTTGCCGTCACCTCCGCAGCATTCATCTGGTCAAAGCGAAACAAGCTGGACTGCTGAACTTTCGGCGTGACAGTGACAAGATTGCTTAAAGGAACCATAGCATGGTTCTGACCATGGACATAAATATCATTGAGGCCCGAAAAGCTGGAGAGATCTTTCATGTCCATTTGCACCATCACATCATGCGAGACCTGCCCTTCCTGGATATCCGTGATATGGCTGCCCCCCATGAGCGTACTGATGGTCGAGGCAATATCCTGTAGATTCACACCCAGCGCAGCCGCGTGATCCCTCTGGAAATCAAACTGATACGCCGTGTCATTGAACTGGAGATTGCTGCTGATATCCCTCAATCCAGGATAGGCTCTCAGGTGAGATTCCAACGCCTGGACCGTCTGATACAGCGTGGTGTAGGGCTGCAAGGTCATGATATTGATCTGAACAGGCGCGGCATCTTCCCCATCACCATAGTCTACCGGATCTGGAATGCTCGCCACCATGGTCACACCCGGAATATTGCGCATCTGATGTAACACATGATTTAAAATCACTGCTGTGGAGATCTTGCGATGGGGGCCCCAGGGTTGTAGGGTCACAAAGCTGGTACCGCTGAAAGAGGCGTAACTCAGGATCTCTGGCGTGGCGGCATAGATTTTTTCGATCGCACGCATGTTGGCATCCATATAACCGACAGACGCCCCTGGCGGGCCATTGATGCTGGCATCAAAATAACCGATGTCTTCCTTGGGAATAAAGGCCTGTGGTAAAATCCGATACAGGCCATAGCCTACCCCAGCGAGTAGGATGACGATGACAATCACCTGCCCAGGCATTTTTAACACCCGACGCAGCAACGTTTGATAGCTCGCGCTCAGCGCTTGAAAAGAGCGTTCGAGTACGCCCTCTAAGGGCGTAGGGTGCCCCTTAGGCTTTAAAATACGGCTACACATCATAGGAGACAGCGTGAGCGCCACTCCCCCTGAGATCAACACAGCCCCTCCCAACGTAAAGGCGAATTCGCGAAACACCACGGCGGTAAAGCCATGCATCAAACCAATCGGGGCATAAACTGCGGCGAGCGTGAGTGTCATCGCAATAATGGGGAAGGCAATCTCTTGAATCCCAGAGATTGCCGCCTCTCTAGGGCTCTGCCCCTGCTCGATATAGCGATGAATATTCTCGAGTACCACGATGGCATCATCCACCACCAGCCCAATCCCCAAAATCATGGCCAAGAGTGTCATGATGTTGATCGAATACCCCAACATCTGCATCACCCCAAAAACACCAATGATGCACACAGGGATGGTCACGATGGGAATCAACGCCCCTCGGATCGAGCCCAAAAACAGGGTGACAACCCCCATCACCAGTAAGATGGCCAGTAAAAGCGTCAAAAAGCTTTCATCAATGGCATGAAGCAAAAACGTAGACTGGTTATAGATGATTTTAAGCGTCATGCCCTGCGGTAATTCTTTTTTCAGCTCCCCGAGCATCTTTAAAGAATCTTGAGCCACGGTAATAGGGTTGGCAGAATTCAGAGGCCTGATCTCCAGGTCGATCGCCGGTTGGCCGTTGATATGCATCGGCGCATTTTGAAATTCACGCCCTCCAAAATCGATATGGGCGATGTCTTTCAAACGCACAATATGGTTATTCTGATCCCGGATAATCAAATTCCCAAAGGCTTTGGGGGTGCTCAACCGGGTATGAGAGACAAAGCTGTAATTGCGATTCGTTCCCGCGATCGCCCCGCCTGAAAAGTCCAGATTATTGTTATCCAAAGCACTTTGGACATCTGTCACAGTGATGTTCAACGCCGCCATTTTCTTGGGTTCCAGCCAGATCCTGAGCGCTGTTCCAGACACACCATACGTCCACAACCCGCCCATCCCAGGTACCGTGTTTAAAGGCGGAACAATCTTTTCTTGCACGTAGAGATTGATTTGAGAGGGCGTCAGATCTGGATCTATAAATCCCACATTCACATCCGGCCCCTCCACCCCACCCGAACTGACATTTGGCGTGCTGGCATCAGAAGGCAGGTTTTGGACGGCGCCTGAAACGGCATCGCGCACATCGCCCATGGCTTTGATCATGTTGACATTGGGATTGAATATCAATGAAATCGTACTATTGCCATATCCACTTGAAGAAGTCATTTGCTTAACGCCATTGACATTGCCCAGAGCGTTCTCCAAAGGCAGCGTCACCTCATGCTCCATCAAACGAGGACTCGCCCCTGAATAAGACACGGAAACCTGTGCTGTAGGATGATGGACTCGTGGAAAATAGCGGGTCTCGAGATGTGTATACCCCATGATGCCGCAAACAATCAGCAATAAGCTCAAGACGGTCGCAAAAACCGGACGCTCAATGCAGATCAAGGACAGCTTCATAGATTGGCCGCCACATGGGTCGCTTCAATGGGGGGCGAGGTTAAAATCTCAATCTTATCGCCTGTGTTGAGCTTCAGTTGCCCTTCCGTCACGATCACATCACCTGACTGCAAGCCCTTGGAAATCAAAGCCTGACCCTGAATAACATCTTGAACGCTAACATATACTTTATAGACGAGATCCCCTCGCACTTGAAACACGTACTGCCCCATGATATCTGTCATCAACGCCATATCCGGAATCACAAGGCAACGGCGATTTTTATCAATCATCTGGCGTACACTGACAAACATGCCAGGCACCAACAAGTAATCGTTGTTCTCGACCCGCGCCTGCAAAGTCAGGGTGCCAGAGTTCTGGTTCACCTCTGGGGAAATATAGGTTAAAAGCCCCGTGAATACTTGATGAGGAAAGGCATCCGAATTCACCATGACCGACTGCCCCACTTCCAACTCAGGCTTAACATCCGCAGGTACCGAGTACTGCACCAACAAGGGTGCCTGCTGAACCAAACTCACCAGCGCTGTACCGGAAGAGAGATAGGCCCCTTGGCTTTCTGAAAAGATCCCCAACACCCCATCAAACGGGGCTCGCAAGGTCTTTTGGGCAATCAATACCTCTTGCTGCTCGACTTGCGCTTGGGCTTTGACAAAATCTGCTTTTTGGCTGTCAATCATCTGCTGGGAAATCCCTCCAAACTTCTGGATCTGCAGCATGCGCTCATACGTCGCTTGATTGAGGGCCAGATCGGCTTTTAAAGACTTCAGCGCCGCTTGATCTGCCTGGTCATCCAGTTTAGCGATCAATCGCCCCTGATGAATCCGCTCACCGGCATGAGCATCAATCTGGGTGATATACCCACTCACTGCAAAGCTTAAAGCCGCAGACTGCACAGCTCTCATATGCCCGTAGGCTTGTAGCGTCAGGGGGATGATAGCTTCATGGGCGGTTGCAACGTACACCGGAATCGGAAGGCTGGCAGCTGTTTGCGATTTTCGACTCGAGGTCTCATGTGAAAACACATGCACAGCCAATAAAACCAAACCCACCAGCATCAAAAGCGAAATCAGCATCCAGCGACGCTTGGTCATGACCATCCCCT
>JAHFRR010000027.1 GCA_023266165.1 Thiotrichales bacterium | reverse complement strand
GGACGTTGTTAATAGCAAAGAAGTTCAGCGAGGTTGGCATTTGCTGATACAGAATAAAGAAGGCAATCGCTTGAATCATCAAGATCAAGGCGACGATCATCTTCCAACGCTCATGCGGCGCGGCTTTCACGATTTGCGTGATAAAGAACGCACCCACTGCGATGCCGATGACTGTCATCAGCCAATGTGCGAAGGTCAGATGTTGCAGAATCCAGGAGCAGGCAAACACGCCCAGTATCGCAAGAATGATGACCGCGATGAGCTTAGGCCAGTGGATCGGCTTTTTACCGGCTTCAGAGGCAACGCCCTTCATCCAGTGGTACATCATCAGGTAGTTTGCAAGACCAATCACAAGACCAATCGATGCTGCCCAGAATCCCCAAGAGAAACCGAAATGTGATTGAATCGTGGGAACCAACAACATGGACAAGCCGCTGCCGATATTGACAGACATGTAGTACATGGTGAAAGCCCCGTCGAGTCTGGGGTCATTGCTCTCATAGCATTTAGACAGCAAGCTTGCGGGGTTGGCTTTAAACAGGCCGTTACCCACAGCGATCACGCCTAATGCGGTGAATGTCAAGGAATGAAAGCCCAGCAGGAAGTAACCTGCCATCAAGAACACCGTGCCGATCACAATGGTGCGTTTGGTACCTACGATTTTATCACCAATGTAGCCCCCGATACTGGTGAGGGCGTAAAGCAGTGCGGTGAAGGCGCTGAAAAGATTGTAACTTTCCGCTTCACTTAAGTGCATCTGTTTGACAAAGTAATAGGCCAAAATGGCCCACATGCCATAGAAGCCGAATCGTTCCCAAAACTCTACCATAAAGACTGCGTAGAAAGGCTTGGGCTGTCTCAGTACGGAGGCGCTTGCTTTGCTATTCATGTATCATTCCTTGTTTGTAAATTTTGTTTGTAAATCTTATTTTTAATTGTCTGATTAACGACAGGGCATTCTAGCAAAGATGCCGTTGCAAATCCAGAAGATTCGGGTGATGTTTTGAAAATGTTTCGCAAAAACTGTGTACGTTGTTCTAATACTTGCGTTTCAGGGGGATCAACAGAATGAGGATCAAGGGTGATTTTGAGTTTTTTGAGGTGATGTAACGCAGTATTAAGCACGTCTAGGGTTGTTTTCAAGAGGGGATCGGTCGGAAGCACGCTGTGGGTGATCTGGGCCATGTGAGCCAGTTGCTCAAAGCGCAGCGGTCGGCGAAACACATCAAGCTGCCCTAAAAACCTGACGCAAGCCGTGAGATCATGGGCTGGGAGTGTGATGAGCACGGGATATTGCTTTTGAAATAAGACCCGTGCCTCTTCAAAAACCAGAGGGATGCCATGAGGCAGTAGGGGATGGGTGAGAGAGGCAGAGAGCAGGGCATAGCGCAGGATAGGGTCTGGTGTGAGCGGTACAGCCTGTTCCAGTGCTTGAAGATTCAGGCGAGAGGCTTCTGGGAAAAGGGTATCCAGCGCCTGTGCCCTTTCCAATACTTTAAAAAAGAGCGCTGGGGCATTGGTTTGCAGGGCTTTATGGCATTCTTGCCAGATCCTCTCATGAGAGAGTGAAGCCAGTTCGCCCCTGTGTGAAAGGTGCTGCATCAGATCCAGAGTCTCGGGTGCAATCGTAAATCCTAACGCGTTAAATCTTGCTGCAAAACGGGCGACCCGTAAAACTCGAAGAGGGTCTTCTGCAAAGGCAGGAGAGACATGTCTGAGCACATGATCTTGTATGTCTTTGAGGCCGTGATAGGGGTCTATTAAAGTCCCGTCAGGCAAGAGGGCCATGGCATTGATCGTCAGGTCACGTCGCTGTAAATCTTGAACCAAGGTGACGGAAGGATCTGCAAAAAAGTCAAAGCCTTGATGGCCTACATGGATTTTACGTTCGGTTCTGGCAAGGGCGTATTCCTCATGTGTTTGAGGGTGCAAGAACACCGGGAAACCCTTACCTACTGGCTGAAAGCCCCGTTGAATCATGCTCTCAGGAGTTTGGTGTAGGACGACATAGTCGCGTTCCAGAAGGGGCAATTCTAAATAACGATCCCGAACAGCTCCTCCCACCAGACAGGCAAGAAAGGGGACAGGTTCTAGAGAAGGGTCATCTGGGGGCAGTGAGTATATCGAGCCATCAATCCAAGACTGGAACTGCACAGAGCCATCTGGGTGATGGCTTAAGCGGGTGCCATAATCTCGAGGCGCGTTGTGGCTACGCGTTGGCGTGCGCATGAGCATCCACGCGTGCTTTGAAGCTCGGATGCTCTTTGCAAAGTGCTGTATTCCAAGCATGAACGCGATCTTTAAAATGAGACATCAAGGGGGCGGTATCTCCTGTGATGGTGAGCGACTCGATCAGATCATTTTGGCGAATGGCATTCACAACCGTTTGATCTGTCTCAGAGACGACTTCACCAAAGACCGAGTGAACATCATCTAAGTGAGGAGTGGGGCCATGGGTGATAAAGAACTGGCTGCCATTGGTTTTGGGCCCTGCATTGGCCATGGAGAGTATGCCCGCTTTGTGATGACGCAGGGTCTCATGGAATTCATCTTCAAAGCGATACCCTGGGCCGCCGTAGCCGGTGCTATGGGGGCAACCGCCTTGAATCATAAAGCTTGCGATCACACGGTGGAACTTCAACCCGTCATAATAACCCAGTTGTGCCAGATTGATAAAATTCGCCACGGTGAGGGGCGCGCGATCGGCATGCAAGGTGATGTTGATCGTCCCTTTGTTTGTTTTGAAATGGGCTATAATGAGAGATTTTTGAGGTGTCATCAGAGATCCTTTTTATTTTTAAATTTAAAAAATTTTGAAAAAAACGCTTCACACCAGAGTACCGTAAAGACCCCGACATAAGCCCCGAACAAGATATCACTGGGATAATGCGCTGTCACGAGAATTCGGCTGACGCCAATCAAAAGTGCCAGTATGATCAAGCCTATAGACATCCCCCGGGATTTGTATAAACGCGCGAAGGCATAAAACCCTGTGAAGGCTGCAACAGCATGGCCTGAGGGGGTGGAGTTCATGCTGTGTTTCAGGCTGAAAAAATGAAAGCCATAGAGATGATCTGAAAAAAGCAGCTCAGGGCGATAGCGCGCCAGTAGGGTTTTTAAAGCAAAGCAGATCACCATTGAGATGACAACCGTCGTGCCCCAAAAGAGCAAGCGTCTGGCTTTGAGGAAAAAGCCAAGCAGAGCCAATAAAACCGCCAGAATCAGCCAGTGTTTAGGGGCAAAAATCCAGGCGATGTGCATACAGATCTGGGCCAGCATACTGGTTTCTAAAACATGGCTGTGCATCCAGAGGTCAATGGGCTTGTCATAGAACGCGTAAGAAAGTCCGTAGAGGATGATCAGTAGCACCAAGCTCCAGAGGGTCTTTGACCAGATATAAGAAGTACGCATGTATCAAGCTCCTGAGGGTTAGTTTTGAGAAGGCATAGCCTCTGTTGCGCTGTAGAAATAGGCCTTGATGACCTTATGCACGCCAGAGACTTCACTGGCTGCTTTGGCAGCTGCATCCCCATCAGCGTGTGTGGTGATGGCCATCAGATAAACCACTTGATCTTCAGTGACGATTTTATAGTGCAGGGTATTGAGATGGGCGCTCACCAGGGCAGTTTTGACTTTGGTGGTGATCCAAGTATCTTTTGTGTAGGTACTCAGGCTGACGGGTTCGCCCACTGTCATCTCGTTATAGACGACGTTCACATCTGAGATTTGCGCAATTTTTTCAGCGATATCTGACTTGAGGGATTCTGAAGGCACTTGGCCCAAAAGCAAGACGACGCCGTTATAGACGGTGATTTCGACGTTAGAGTGGTTTTGTAAAGCAGGGAAGTCTTTGAGGCTTGCAAGGGCTTTCATTTTGATATGCGAATCTTCTTCTTGGGTTTTAAAGGGCAGATTGCTGCCCACGGTGTTCGCGCCCACGACAGCCCCACCGCCTGCCAAAATTAACACGGGAGCAATGCAGCCTGATAAGCTGAAGGCCATCGTACTGGCTAAGATCAGCATCAAAAGCGTTTTGAGAGGTTTAAAAGGGGTTAAGGACAGTGACATATCAGGTTCCCATTCAAGTATTCAAAAAGTTTTGAAAAGCAATCGTGAGGGGGATTTTAGCAGATTCTCAAAAAAGAAAAACCCAGGCAGGCTGGGTTTTTCAAAAAAAGCGAAGATCTCAACGTTTCAGACGCTTTTAAAGCTTTTAAAGCTGTTTCTAAGACTCCGTTTCAGAAGGCTCTTCGCGTGTAGAAAGAATGTTGTTGCGATCCAACCAGTCATAAAGGGTCTGAGGATGACAATCTACCAGCTTGGCGATGGATGCTTTGCTGATGCCAAGACCCAAGTAGCGCTCGATGTCTGGACGATGTTTGTCAAGCTTTAAGCTCTTGTTGCCACGACCTTTGGGGCGACCCAGAGGCAGACCCGCTGCACGACGGCGTGCCAGGGCTTGCGTGGTGCGCTTGGAGATGAAGTCGCTTTCAATTTTGGCGATTAAATTCAACAGCTGCTGTGTGTCAACCGATGAGGACTGGCTTTGCAAGAGGGAGTCATACTTGGCAAATCCCAAGTGAATGTTGTTTTTGGTTGCGTGATTTAAAATTTCCAAAATTTGCGAGGTAGAGCAGGCAAACTGAGAGGCTTCGTATACAATAACGGTATCGCCTTTGCGCGCAGACCGAAGGATCTCACCCAGTTGGCGTTCAGTCCAATGGGTCTTGATATTGTCATTGTCTTCAGCGACGGTGGGATTTTGAAGGCCATGGGTTTTAGCAAAACGCTCTAGCGCTAACAGCTCATCTGTGGGGTCAATGCTATCAATGTGAATATACAAAGTGCAGCTCATGTGAAACTCCTAAGGTTTTGATATCTTATAAAGACTGTGTTTTGTGAGGAGAGGCTCCTCGTCACGTTTTTTTATTCTAAACGTGCTCGCATTCTACCATAAAAAAAGTAAAAGTCACGCATTTTATCGAATATTTTTTCTTTTGCGTTCTTTTCAAGGATGTTTCTTGCAAAGATATTTACTTTTTCTGGAAACGTTCTTTGAGTTGGGCCAGATTCTGATGGTTCCGCTGCTGTATCGTATCCAGATCTCCCATTTCAAAAGGGTTATCAATTTTGAGTAAATCGCCTGGAATTTCTTCTAGAAAACGACTTGGAGATACCTTAAATTTTTGTCCTTGTGTTTGACGCGTTCGAGCGAGGGAAAGTGTCAGATGAGTTTTGGCACGTGTAATTCCCACATAAGCCAAGCGGCGCTCTTCCAGCAGGCTGTTTTGTTCAATAGAGGTTTTATGGGGCAGTAAATTTTCTTCGAAGCCAATCACGTATACACGAGCGAACTCTAAGCCTTTGGCCGCATGCAATGTGAGTAATTGAATCGCATCTGTTGAAGCTTCTTGATCTTGTTGATCGAGCTGATCTATTAACAATAACATATTCAGTAACTCAGGCAGTGAGTACTCTGGATTTTCGACACGTTTTTTTTGAAAAAGGGTATCCATCCAGAGGATAAACTTTTCAACCTGCTGCCACCGTTTTTCGCCTTGAGCAGGGGTGCTCGAAGTTTGGATCAACCAGTCAGGGTATTCGATATGATTCAAGAGCGGATGTAACCATTCACTGGGTGTTTTTGCGGTGATTAATTGCATTTCTGCTTGCTGTAATAATCGATGTAAAGTCTGGATGGTATGACCCTGTGTTTCAGACAATCTTGACAAAAAAGCGAGCTCAGAAAGACTCTCTCTCAGGGATTTCTGCAGGACTTGGGAGGCTTGCTTGAGATGGTCGCAGAGCACCGATCCAATGCCACGTTTAGGCGTGTTGAGAATACGCAGAAAGGCAGCATCGTCTTTGGGGTTGGCGAGGACGCGTAAATACGAGAGTACGTCTCGAATCTCTGTACGCGAGAAAATAGAGGTGCCACCGCTGATTTGATACGGGAGCCTATGAAGCTGTAATTGTTGTTCAATCAACTGAGATTGATAATTTCCTCGATATAAAATGGCAAAATGATGCAGGGGGATATGGTGCAACGCGTGGAGCTTTAAAATATCGCCGGTGACTTGCTCTGCTTCATCCTGCTCAGAGGTGGTGTGTAAAACCCGAATGCGTTCTCCTATGGGGTGCTCACTCCATAAGGATTTTGGAAACAAGGGGGCATTCTGCTGAATCAGATGGTTCGCTGCCTGCAAGATAGTGTTGGTAGAACGATAATTTTGCTCTAATTTAATCATTTCTAAATTTAAGAAGTCCTCTTTGAGTTTGAGTAAATTTTCTGGCTGAGCACCCCGCCAGCTATAAATCGACTGATCATCATCGCCGACGACCGTAAATCGCGGGTGTGCAAGGCTTAAGAGCCTGACCAGCTCATATTGGGCGGTATTGGTATCTTGATATTCATCGACCAAAATATACCGAATTTTCTCTTGCCAGCGCGCGAGTATCTCAGGGTGCCTGCGAAAGATCTGAAGTGGCAGGGCAATCAGGTCATCAAAGTCAACCGCTTGATAGGTTCGCAGGTGCTTTTCATAGTGTTCAAACAACACAGCACTCTCGGCTTCTTGGTCTGTTTTGGCTGCAGAGCGTGCTTGCGCGGGGAGGATACCCTGGTTTTTCCACTGTGAAATATGCTGAAGATGCAGCTGGATGGCATCTTTATTGAAATTTTGAAAATATTCAATCGATTTCACCAGTTGGATGCAGTCAGTTTCATCATAAATAGAGAACTGATGTCCCAACCCCGCCTGCTCAGGGTGGGACCTTAAAATTTTTAAGCCCAGCGTATGGAATGTCGAGATCGACAGCCCGCGATGAGGTACGTGCTGCAAACGTTGGGTCAAGCGATGCTGCATCTCTTTGGCAGCTTTATTGGTAAAGGTCACTGCAGCGATGTGATAGGGCTTGATGCCGCAGGTTTCAATCAGGTAGGCAATCTTCTCTGTGATCACGCGGGTTTTGCCGCTACCGGCCCCTGCCAATACCAACAAGGGCTTATCAATGCAAAACACTGCGCGTTTCTGCTCGGGGTTGAGAGGGAAGGAGGTTGTCATGAAATGCAGTAGGTGAGGGTTATCAGGGCTTGATTGTACACCATTACCCTATGAGGGTGTAGTTCAGTGTGATGGCTTTTCCAGGCTACTGCCTGGTTTTGTGCAAGAACATCAAGAAAACCATGCCCAACAAAATCAAAGCAGCACCCGCGAGTTTGGCAAGAGAGACATGCTCATCAAACATCAAATATGCGGTTAAGAAACCAAAAATAGGAATGAGCAAAGACAGAGGGGCGATGTGAGAAGCCGGATAGGTTTTCAACATATGGCTCCAAACGCTGTACCCAAAAATAGTTGTCACATAGGCTTGAAAGGCAATAGAAAAGAGCGCTGATCCTGTCAAATCTGCTTGAAGCGCTAGAAAAGCATGAGGGCCGCTCGCGAGATAAGAGAGTAAAAATAAAGGGATTGCTGAAAAGAGACTTGACCAGATAACAAAAGCGGGTAAATTTTCAGGTTTATAGTGCTTCACCAAGATATTGCAGGCACTCCAAGCGAATGCGCCCAGCACAACACATCCTATAGCAAAGAAGGATGCCTGCTCTTTCGTTGTCAGTACAATCACGAGCAATCCCAGTAGTGCCAAGAGAACACCCCAAATCTGAGTGCGCTTCAAGGGTTCTTTAAAGAGTAAGACACCCCATCCTACAGTAAAAAATGCGCTGAGCTGAAGCAAAATAGATGCAACACCGGGTGGCACCCCCAGGTGCATCCCAAGATTGACCATTCCCCACAGTCCTACACCAAACATCACGCCATACCCTATCAGCACCGCCCATGGAACCTGGGGGCGTTTCACAAAAAAGACCCCTGGGATGGCACAGCATAAGAACCTCAAGCCTGTTAATAGGAAGGGATCCAAAGACTTTAGTCCCAGTTCAATCACCGAATAGTTGGCACCCCAGATGGCCATCACGCATACGGTCAGGAGTAGGTGGGTTGTTTTCATGATTTGATTTGAGCTTTTGGTAGGCCTTTCAAAAAACGCTTCAAAATCTGCTGATATTGATCAAAGTCTTCTAAATACGAAAAGTGTGAACATCCCTTGAGTATCGTCAAGACAGAATTGGAGAGGCTCTCGTGCAAACGCGTTGCGCAGGCAAGGCTGATATAGTCATGCTCGCCGTGCATGATCAGTGCGGGCAACTTTATTTTTTTGAGCGCGACGGAGCGATCATAGGCCTGCAAGACGCCGGTGCAATTAAAAAAATATTTGCCGAATAAGATCTCCATCGCGCGCTTTGCCTGAGGTGTTGAGATGGCGGTTGTCAGGCTCTCTGGCCAGGTCTCTAGGCGACAAACATGCCGGTAAGATAACAGCGTCACTGCGGCTCGATATTCTGGATGATCCGTTGTGCCCGCTGTTTCCCGACGATGCATCATTTCACGAAATTCCAATCCTAAGGCGTTTTTACAATGCTCAAAACCTACCTGCATGAGGGCCATATCACAGGATGAGCCCCCCAAAATCAAGGCCTCAACGGCATTTGGATTTTTGAGAACATACTCTTGTGCAATCACACCACCCCATGATCTTCCGAGTAAAATCACGTGTTTTAAATTCAACTGGATGATCACATCGGTACATTCTTGCGTAAATCGCTCAATACTCCAGAGCGAGTCATCATGCTCGCATGGAGATTCTCCGCAGCCCAATTGATCCCAGGTCACCACTTGCATATCAAGGCCTAGCTGTTTGGGATGGTGTGTCTCCCTGAGCGTACCTGATCCCGCGCCCGGCCCGCCATGGATCAGCAACAACGTCGTATCGCCAGACCCTGCTCGGTAGGTCTGTACTGAATGTTGGCCTGAGGTGATAGTTTGGCGGTGCCACATGGATTTTCGACCCACATATGATTGTGTTTAATGGCCGGATTATATATCATAACCCTATCGGAGTGTAGCTCAGTTTGGTAGAGCACTGCCTTCGGGAGGCAGGGGTCGAAGGTTCGAATCCTTTCACTCCGACCAGGTTCAAATTTTTACCCTATCATTTCAGCTACAGGCGAAGGAGTGTCAGTAGGTGAGGTAGCAGGCGGTGGCGCTGTGGCCATACCAGCGATAGGTGTAGATGTTTCGTTTGAAGGTGCAGTGCTGGTGCTTTTAGCATCTTCAAAGGTCAGTAACTCACCTTTATTGTCACAGTGTCGAACAGAATCTGTATTGCAATCGTAGACTATTATCTCTTTAGAAGCCAGCTTGATTTTTTCTTCTTGAATAGATTTCCAGATAATAGGCGTACACGTGTCAGGAGCCTTATCAAGACGCGTGCTTCCAATAAAAGGAGTTGTGGTTTTCTCAAAATTATAGCTAATCCAGTACTCTTCAGTACTCTTGTCAGATTTGCAGCTGAAAAATTTTAGAGATCTGCCGATGCTGCCTGGATGTTCCAAGTTAATTCCCGAACAGAGATTGGGGACAACGTGTGTTGCTACCCACTCCCTGAGTCTTGGATCATTGCTTGAAAGAATTTGGGCGTGATTTAAAACTGCCCCATCTTGACATGTCAGGGTTGAGCCATCATTTGAGCCAAGTCCTTTGAGATATGCGCGCAGTGATCCAGTAAGACCTGTAGGTGCGCTTGATACACAAAGGGCTGTATTTAAAGTCAGGTATTCCGTTGAGAACGGGATTGTCTGATCTGTGATGGTGTCGCCGCCCTCGTCATCATTTTTTTGCACGTGATGTTCTCCAACAACCGTTTGCAGCATGCCATGCCCTGATTCTACAAAGCCGCCATAAAAGAAACTGACTCTTGCCATGAAGCCGTCTTTATACGTCGGGAAGGATTTCTCCAAGTACTTCGTCAAGCATTCCATCAAATCATATACTCCAATGGTCTTACCTGTAGGTCGTGCGTCTATATCTGCGAAAAAAGAATTTAATATAAACGCTACGTTAAGTATGTTTTCATCGAGTATATTCTCGCCAGGTTTTTGATTTGATAGCGTGGCGTCACCAGCTATACAAAGACCGATTTGATGTCGGTTTGAAAAGAAACTTTTCTGGTTGTTGAGCGTATAGACGTTTGTCTTTTCATCAGACATCAAGGTATCGCAGATCATGTAAAACCGGTCAGCGCAAGCAACGACTAAAGCAATTGTCATAATTAAAGTCTCCATATAACGTTCTGATTCACGAGGGGTATCACAATTTTTTCATATTGAGAGTTTTGTTTTTTGCCATACATGTAAACAATCAATTGACAGAATACGGGTATTTCATAACTCACGCCGGCAAATAATACGGCACCTCCACGAACACGCGCGTGGCGCCGGGGAACTCTTGCTGGCTCATGTGGTTTAAGGCCATGCGGATCAAGAAGGTGCGTTGATTGTGAAGCAGATGGTGCCACCATTTGCGGACAATGGCTTTCGGGACAATAACGGTGGTGAGGTGTTCCAAATCCCGCTGACATTTGTCAAGACGGCTGATGCGTCGTACCAGAGGTTGGATGGTGGATTGGTAGGGGGATTCCAGTACCAGAAGCTCGGAGGGGATTTTGAATTTGATCCAGTCCTCTTGCAGTTTCTGGGTGCGATCAGAGTGGGTGTCAATGGCCAGGGCGATGACATTACGCGAGAGATTATGTGCGAACTCCAGAGCAGCAAAGGTTCCGCGGTGGAGCTTGGAGACGGGCACGACGACGGGGTCGTCGTTATCGGGATATCCCCAGTGAATCGGGGGCATGTCATCCAGGCTTTCGGTTAACAGCTTATTGATCCGTAGATAGTGCTCTGAGGTGCGATAAAAGAGATAGAGCAGGATGGGCATGGCGACCAAGACAATCCAGGCGCCTTCCATAAACTTGCTTTCAATGATGACCAGAGAGGCGATCGCTGTGGCCAAGCATCCAAAGCCATTGACACAGGCTTTACGAAACCAGCTCTTTTCACGTCGTCGATGCCAGGCGATGACCAATCCTGCTTGACAGAGGGTGAACGCCAGAAAGACACCAATGGAATACAGGGGAATCAAGGCGTTGGTGTCGGCGTTGAAGAGGATAATCAAAATAATTGCCAAGAGGGCCAATAAAATAATGCCATTGGAAAAAGCAAATCGATCTCCAACGTTTTGCAATTGCTTAGGTAGATAGCCATCGCGGCTGATCATCGAGGCTAAAATAGGAAATCCCGCAAAAGACGTATTGGCTGCCAATAATAAAATTAAGCAGGTGGATAGCTGTAAGCCATAGTAAGCCCAAGAATTGGAGAAGATGGCATGGCCTACTTGGGAGAGTACTGTTTGTGTCAGCTCAGGTTTGACCATTAAAATATGGGAGAGTATGGTTGTGCCCATAAACATCACAGCCAGCAAGATAATCAATAGAACCAGCGCTGTTTGGGCATTGCGTGAAGCTGGGGTTTTGAACGCGGTGACGCCATTGGACACTGCCTCGATCCCTGTCATTGCGGAGCATCCGGATGAAAACGCGCGTAAAATCAATAAAACCCCTATGGTGTGCAGCATGAGCGTCGGGTGGAGCGTGGGGCTATAGACAATGGGATGAAGATCCCCTAACAGATATTTCACAAAGCCCACGCCAATCAAGACCAGCATAAATAAGATAAAAAGATAGGTGGGAAGTGACAAGAGCTTCGCGGAATCTCGCAGGCCTCGAATGTTCATCCAGGTCAACACAATCACGACCAAGATGCAAAGGTCGATCGCATAAGGGAATAAGCTTGGAAAGGCGGAGGTGATGGCTTCAATTCCTGCAGTCACGCTCACGGCCACGGTGAGGGTGTAGTCAATCATCAAGGCTCCTGCAGCGATCAAGCTGGCCCATTTCCCCAGATTCTCACGCGCGACCACGTAAGCCCCACCGCCATTGGGATACGCCTGAATCGCTTGTCTAAACGAGACCCCTACAATCAAGATCAAAACCACAATAGCCAGAGCGATGGGGGTCGAGAATGTCAGTGCACCAATCCCTGCGAGAATCAAAACTTGCAGCATCTCTTCTGTCGCGTAAGCCACAGAAGATAAGGCATCCGAGGAAAAAATGGCGAGCCCTTGCAGCACAGAGACTTTTTGCTCGGAGATATCGTTGCGATTAATAGGGCGGCCCACCAGGAGCCTTCTGATATTCCAGTCCATAAACGAGGGGTGTCAGTATTGAAGAGCAGGTGTAAGCACTGTAGCGTTTTTAGGGGTAAGATGCAAATGGAGCGGGAGCTCCTGAAAAACCAAGCAGCCCCTTGATTTTCACGCATAGTCGCGTATACTTTGCGCTTTAGCGTTTTGAGGGAGGCATGCATTGATGGTTGTGATCACCCTGCCAGATGGCAGTCAGAGATCTTTTGCCCATCCTGTGACCGTGATGGAGGTTGCCCACAGTATCAGTGTCAGCTTAAGCAAAGCAACGATTGCAGCCGAGGTGAATGGTCGGCTTGTGGATGTCAGCTTTATGCTAGAGCAAGACGCGCATCTGAGATTGATAACTTCAAAAGACCCTGAAGCGCTGGAGATCTTAAGGCATTCTTGTGCGCATCTATTGGCGCAAGCGGTCAAGCGTTTATACCCTGAAGTGCAAGTCACAATTGGCCCGGTGATTGAAAATGGTTTTTACTATGACTTTGCCAAAGAAGCGCCGTTCACCCCGGAAGACCTTGTGAATATTGAAGCCATGATGGTCAAGATTTCTCAAGAGGCCCATCCTGTTTCCAGGAAATTACTCGCACGAGAAGAGGCGATTGCGTTTTTCGAGCACCTGGGCGAGCACTACAAGGCTGAGATTATTCGAGATCTGCCTGAAAGCGAAGTGT
>JAHFRR010000026.1 GCA_023266165.1 Thiotrichales bacterium | reverse complement strand
CGCCGAACCTGCCGTCTAGGATCTGACAAATTTAGAGCCCGTCAAGGCACCCCTTCGGGTTCGTTTCACTCAGCCTTGACTGACCCCTAAATTTGTCTCATATCTATCTGGACTTCTACAGCACTCTCTCTACCTCACCAGATCACTGACAGACTCCATTCTCACAGCTCGCATTATAGATTGCAGAACGCTTGCGATGACGGGCGGATATCCCATTGCAATGGCGGCTCGCTCTAAATTTTGCGGAGGGACTGTCATCGCCATCAGCCACAGGGCCGGATGATCCGTGCCTTGAGCCTGCAAGATCGCATCTGATCGACTCAAAATTCTTAACACACCAAACTTTTGTGGCCCAAACAGCTCCGCCATCCCCTCTAAGGGATTGCGTGGACATTGCTTCTGCCCAAAATACTCTGCACTCCAAAAAACCTCTGGACTCTCAAAGAGATCCACATTGTTGGGTACTCCAGGCAGTGACACAGGTTGAGTGATTTTTCCAGAACGCGCCAAATAGGCGCCTAGCCCCTGGGCAGTCGAGTGGGGTGTGGCGTACCACGCAGGGTTCTCGCGAGGTTTCCCAAAACATGCAAACACATCAGAAGGCGTATCGACCCAACTGGAATCAGGGGACTGTTTGTTCAAAAACAGCATATACTGCCGCTCTCCCTGAACAGCCACTGCCATCTCTCTTTGCATCCTTTCATCCGGTGCATTGAAAACTGTGGTGTCCATCATCAGTAGAAGCGCCGCCATCATCCCTTCAACAACAAAATAAGAAACCTTTTGCCGTTGAACTGCCCGACTCACCGGGTGATTCGTGTGCCGCAATTGCACATAACGGCACCCAGCAATGGCTCCGCTGATGAGAAGCTTCAGCTGATTCAATCGCCTCGTCCAATGAAAGGTGAACAGCCCTGTCAACCGATCTGCATGCAACAGTGCAAGCACCATGCGTGTTGCCACATAGGGAACCACCATCCAACCCACATACATACCCCCCCTACCTGCGCCTGCTGTGAGCGCTGCTCTCAAGGAAGACTGGCTGCTGCAATGGTTAGGATCCATCGCTTGAAGATAGCGCTCTTTTTCTTGGCTGCGCTGATTGACATCAAACGCATGTAATACCATATCAGTGCCCATCGTGGCCATCGTAAAGAATAAAGGCCACAATCCAGATTCACGCTTGACCCCAAGCGACTGCTCTTCAAGCCAAGCCCCTACTGTAGATGCCATCCCCATCTTGATGGGCATCGCCACAAATGGGGTGAGCACCGTGAGGGATTCTTTAGAAGACATTCCACAATACAGCATCGTCACCCAAACAATCGGTAAAAATATCCATAGACTGGGCATCTGCTGTGTGCAATAGATCAATCCTAGTATCAAAAGCAAAAAGAGAAAATGACAGATCTTCCCAATGGTATACCCTCTTGAGCAGGCATACTCCTGCCATTGCTGATCCATAGGCTGCGTCAAAGCTTGGATGCCATCCAAAAGCTTTGCGTAAATCGGATTTTGACGCGTGCAAAACTCTTCGTACACCTGATGCAGAGAGTGTTCAGAGGGCTTCTCTTCTATTTTACGGCGTAAAAAGGAATACAAGCGGCTCGAGCGGGATCCTGAATCTTGTAAAAAAACATGCACACGCGATAGAATTTCTATGAAACGCCTCAGCATCACGCATTCCTCTACACGCAACACCGTGGTACTTGGCGCGTTTGCAGCTTTTCTTTCTCCAGCTTGTTGCGCTGAAGCTTTCAAAAACTCAATCACTGACCTATTCTTCTCACAGGTGTTGCAGGTGGGCACACACACGTGTGTGACAGTCAATGAGAAGACCTCCCACGCCAGATTCTCCAAATAAGAAAATGGAAATAAGGGGGCCTGCACTTGTTCTTGATGCCTGAAATAATAATACGTCGCATGCACTGGATTTTGAAGCTGGAGTGCTTTTACTTGCAAAAAATCAACTACTGGCAATACAATACAACCCTTGATCTCTGACGTGATCTCGAGGCCCTTCAACGAGATATGCGCTCCTTCCATCAAAGCTTGTATCGCCAAAAAACGAGGTTTATTCCACCCTGCTGTCGTCCACGGGTAAAAAATAAATGGTAATAGCTCTACACTTGTTTCCTCCCCTGTCGCAATATCATGGATCACCTGTAGCAATGCACGAACATCCAGCGCTTCGCGACTTTCCGTTAAAAACGGCGCTATCGCAGAGATCACCTGGTCTGGCTGGTTGAAGTTGAGTGTGGCTAAGGCTTCCTGCACAGACTGAGGCATGTTGATACACTCCTTGTGATCTCAAGTAACAGACTCAGTATGCGTTGGCGAGAAGGTGACTGATCGCCTGACAGACTCCTTGCCTGGTGGCGGCGAATGGTATGCTGCTAGAGCACCGAAACTCAGAGATGTCCGCCTCATATCGAGCGGTATTTTGCGAGTTTTACCTCCAGACTTCAGAGGGTTGACACACATCTGCGAAGAACCTGCTGCACCTTGAGGTGAAGTATGTAACGAAGGAGAGGCCAGCAAGGACTTCTGGCTGGGTGACTTCCCTGCTGGACTGGGTTGCAAGTAAGGCACGAACACTGCTCGTAGGGACTCGTCTTGTCGGATCAGCGCTTGCATGGCACAGACTGCCTCATGTTTCACACGAGTGTCTGCGTGGGATGTAGGGGATCCTAACTGCCCAAGGCCCAGATATGTGCTCTTAGAACAGTGCTGTGCACCCTCAATCGCCTTTTCTTTCACACTGGCAAGCGTAGATCCCTCGATAATGGATGCCAACACGTGAACCATCCCAAATTGAAAGCGCCAGTCACGATTTTTAGCAGCTCTTTCTTGCAATCGGAGCAATATGCTCAGATCGTCCTTAGCGGCCCTCGACAATTGCTGTACTTCTAACAGCGTGATATACCACAGCGCTGGGATATCCGTCACTAATGTTTTAATATCATGGAGTAAAGCACCAGGTGAAAGAATATGGCTGAAGCTGTTCTTTGCAATCAACCACAGATTATTGGTATCGCGCATATAAATCGCGATTTCCCGTGCTGCGTTCAATTCATATAGCGTGCGCTCTACCATGCGAAGCTCACTGTCTTTTTTAGGCTTGTCTTGTTGGGTCAATCGATCTATAAAACCATTCACTTCTGTATAAAAGAGGGTTTTCAACAGAGGATCCAGCTTATGCTCAGCACCTGTGTATTCCGATAAGATTAACAGCAGAAAGCCATGAAGCAACTGTGCTGCATAAAGTCTCTGTGCCGGTTTTCGCTCTTCTTGATTACGTGCAATCGTTTGATCCTTGAGGTGATCCATCAACGCTATAAAAACCTCTTTTAGCGGCAAAGCTGTCATCAATACGGCTTCCTCAGGTCTACACCGAGCATAATACTGTTTTACATTCTCTGCGAACTCAGTAAAGGCGGGTAGAAGATTTTCAAGGCAAACATGACCTTTCAGCTGATTTAACAACTGTTTCAACTGCGCTTTCAGGGATTCAATAGTCACATCTCCCTCTCCAGTCCAACGGCTTGCAGTTCGGCCCTGATCAGCCCATGCTTTAACACGCTTTGCCGTAACACGCAGTCGCTCTCTACGAAATGCCACGATCATGGAGAGCATGCTGAGCATCAAAACTCCCGTCACAGCTGGAATCAGGTATTGCCCTGCCTTCTGCGTAAAGTTGGTCTCTTCTAAAGGCGGGGCTGCTGAAATAGCAAGATTGAATGTCTTGGTGGTGCTCGCACTTAACGGATCAGTCGCTGTGACAGCCAGCAAATAGTTGTCAGGTTTCATGGCCTTAGGTGTGATACGAAACACAAGCGCTATAGGATCAAACTCAATACCAACAGAAAGTTGCTGCATGTCTTTCCCCGCAAGCACGCCTGCCGTGTAAGTAATAAAATCCCCATCGACGTCAAAGAAGGGAGATACTCTAAAAGTCACAGGAGCATCGACAGCTTGATTGATCTGCTGATCGATGAAACGATCAGGATTTTCAGGCGCTGAGTTCTCGACGGTGATCTGCATCGTTTGAGTATCCATCCCACCAAAACTATCCGATACCTTGATTTTCAAGGTCTCTACTCCTCGATTGATCCCTTGAGGTGTGCCCGAAAACACCCGCCTGTCAGGATTGAAGTGCATCCAATTTGGCATACCCGCAACAGAAAACCGCAGAAGGTCTTGATTAGGATCTACTGCGACATCCGTATCCAACGCCAAACTCCAAGGCTTTTGGGCCGCTGCATGGGGAGCCTCCGGTAGATACTCAATATGCGGTGCCTGGTTAGGCACATGAACCGTAAACTCGACAGTGTGTGTTCCACCATAGCTATCGGCAAATACAGCCACACAAGGATGATCTCCCTGATGTCCGGAGCGCGCAGAGACGGTTGCAACACCGTTTGCTACACTCAACAAGCTTTGAGCGCCTTTCGACTCCAGAGACACGCGGAGAGGATCTCCATCAGGATCAACCCCATAATCTGTCAACACCAGCGTTTTCACCTCTCCCACATTCGCCACCTGATCTGCAATCTCTTGCCGCAGAACAGGCGCCGAGTTCGGCGTTTCAAAGCTTTGCACGAACCATCGATTCCCGCCCACACCATCGCTGACTTGAAAGCGCAGCGCAAATTTCTTATGAGAATTCACATCTGGCGTTCCTGATAACGTCTGTGTGTTCGCATCATACGAGATCCAGCTGGGTGTAGGGTGCTCCAGGTCTGGATTTAGGGTGATGGTGAGAGACTGTTGCTCAAAGTCTTTAAACAAATGTGGGGGGAAAGTATAACTAAAGGCTGTTCCGACAGGGGTTGTTGCGATGCTCGATGGCTGCATCGGCACAGAGGGGTTCAGCGTTGGGATTGCATTCACAACCGTTGTGATGTTCCAGTCAACGCTGGCCCCAAAAGGATCCACGCCTCGCAGAGTCATGCTATACGGCCCTTTGTCTTCAACCGTAGGGCTGATTTCCAATGTTTTATCATTCGCATTGAACTTCACAAATGAAGGCGCAGATACCACAGTCAGCGTCACGCGATCCCCATCACCATCTTGCATCACCGCCGCAAGGGGTATTTTGGCTACCTCTTCTTGCGTCAAAGCAATCTGGCTGGGTATGCTCCCAGGCGTGACGCTCGGTGCTGTATTTGCAACAAGAACCGTCAAGGGGAGTCTGAGCTCACCCATAGAGGTATCACGTATGACAACCCACAGCCCTGTATAAGTCCCCTGAGTG
Source organism: Thiotrichales bacterium (assembly GCA_023266165.1). Taxonomy (GTDB): domain Bacteria; phylum Pseudomonadota; class Gammaproteobacteria; order Francisellales; family CACEW01; genus JAHFRR01. Next base: position 7,623 of record JAHFRR010000026.1, on the reverse strand, counting down.
CCCACAGGCGGGGCGTTGAGTGTCACGACATTGCCATCGATCGACACCCAAGGGGGGATCTCACCCTCTAGGGCATACGTCACAGGATCTCCGTCTTTTTCACTGAAGTGGCTGCTTGAAATCACCAACAAGGATTTCTGACCCACATTCCCAGAAAGCTGGCCCACCCAGTTGCCTTTGACAGGCGCTGAGTTAGGAGTCTGAAATCGCAACTCAAACGGGGTCGCACCATTTTGGGCATCGACTGCTATCAAAGACAGCCCAAAAGGCTCATGCACATAAGCACTGGCCACCATAACCCCTGAAATCTTGCGTGTGAGCTCATCATACGACAACCCCCGCGCGCGCAGCTGAGCGTCCATCCCTGATGCCAACACATAGCTGACAGAAACTCCCTCATCGATATCACCTACTGGGTTTTGATAGTAATTCGCTGGAATTGTAAATTCAAAATATTCCCCGACAGGACTTGTAAGGATTGCACCTTCAGGCGTTCTGCTGACGGCAAGAGACGCATCCGGATTGAGCCTTGGCAATCCATCAATAGAAAGCTTCATGGTATGTTGTAAAAAGGCACTTTGAGGATCTGAGAAGGTCAGCGTAAGATTATACATCCCAAAACTCAGAGGATCTGTCGTGACAGTGATCACCCAGCTGGAAGGATCCCAAGTCACTTGACTGGAATCGCTGATGAGCGTGGTACTGAGGGCTCTACCTTCAGGATCAATAACACTGCTTCTAGACAGCTGCACAGTCTTAGACTGACCCGCAATGACTGAAATCGTTTTGAGAAGCGCTTCCATTGCTACAGGGCCTTGGTTCTCCACAAAGATTTTTGTCTGCACCTGCGCAGTCCCCTGATACCCATCCTCCACCGTGATCGCTGCACAATAAAATGCACCAGGCTCAAGCTCTGCCCCTGGAGGTGGCGCAATGATCATCGCATTCCCCACCAGCGATGCGAAACTGAGAAGATTTTTCTGATCACAGGAAGTCAACTGTGGCGTCCATACATCTCCGTCAGCATCCTTAAAGGCGTTAGAGATCACCACTGTTCTGACCTGACCTGCATGTAAGTGCTGATCTGAAATGGCGATATAGGGTTGAGGGAGGGTATTGGGAGTCTGAAAGCGTAACTCAAACGGGGTTGCACCATTTTGGGCATCGACTGCTATTAAAGACAGCCCAAAAGGCTCATGCACATAAGCGCTGGCCACCAAAACCCCTGAAATCTTGCGTGTGAGCTCATCATACGACAACCCCCGCGCGCGCAGCTGAGCGTCCATCCCTGATGCCAGCACATAGCTGACAGAAACTCCCTCATCGATATCACCTACTGGGTTTTGATAGTAATTCGCTGGAATTGTAAATTCAAAATACTCACCTACACGCGCTGTGGGGATCACGCTTGACAGGGTTTGTTGTAAGGCTGGATCGAGGGTGGGATTGCGTTGTGGGAGACCGTTGATGGGGAAAGACAGATCCCGCGATAGCACACCTCCAAAGCCATCTATAAACTGCAATGTGACATTGTACAACCCAAACCCCACGGTAGGTGCTAGCTCAATACTGCAATCATCTGGGTTGAGTGTCATAAAAGGGTAGGAGGGCGTCAACTCACACTCGATTTCATCTCCTTCAGGATCCTTCACTCTAGATCGCGTGGCGGGATAGGTTTTGGTTTGTTTGACAGTGACCACACTGGGAGCATCCAGTGGTTTTGTAAAAACAGGAGGTAAGTTCGGAATACGAAAGTTCAGTTCAAACAGCGCCGCTCCACCGTTCTGATCTCGTGCTGCAAAGAGCAATGCAAAAGGCTGGTGATCGTTTTTCTTCAGTGTCCCTGAAAGCTTACGCGTCTTGGCATCATACGCTAAACCGGCAGGCAGCTGATGCTGTAGGTCTTGCACCAGCTCATAGGTCAAGGGAATCCCCTCATCCATATCCCCCATGGGATTTTGATAGAAGTTATGGGGAATGATAAGCTCAAAGCTTTCTCCCATAGGCTGGGTGAGGATCTCCCCTGCAAGCGTTTCCTCAACTTCCAGCACAACACTGGGATCGCGCACAGGAACCCCATTCACCCTCAAAAAGGTGACATTGCGAGAGAGAACACCCCCATGACCATCATCGACGTTGATCATCAACACATGTTCACCGCGATCGTTTGAATTTGTCGGCCCAGCAACAATCCCCGAAGAAGGGTCATACGTGCGAGGTAACGCACAGGTGACAGTCGGTGTCATCAAATCTAAATCGGGATCTTGCGTCCACCCTCGTGGAATACTATACGCCACCGAGCTGCCTTCTGTGACCAAAATAGGAGGATTTAAGGGTATCACCTGCACCGGCGCACGGTTGAGCAAGTTCACGGTGATGGTCTGAGAAGATTCTTCACCATACACATCAGTACATATCACATTGAGGGCATACGACCCCTGATCTCCACTGACGCTGTTCACGGTCAATCGCCCTGATTGCGGGTCTATATTGAAAAATGACGGCGCTGGAATATTATTGATTCGGCCTAAACGATAGGTTTTATCATCCTCTTCCAAATCATTAAAAAAATGGCTGAGATCAATGACAGAGCGACCGATCATGGAATCAATACTCAACGGCCCTGTATAAAAGGGTGCCGTGTTGGGAACGTTGATCACCAAGGTCACCGTGTCCTCAACACTCCCTGCTTTGAAAGACACATCTACCCAATACTTTCCTCGAGTGTTCCCCTCGGGTAACCCCGTCAAGGCATTCTGAGTGACATTATAGGCAAGCCAGGGTGGTAGCACACCCTCATGACCTGTCACGGCTGTCACTGTGGCATTGGGATACAGCAAATCCGTAAAGCTCAATGCATAAGGCTCCATGAACACCGCCGCTTGCTCAGGGTTGAGAGCATAGCGAAAATAACTGGGGGGGCTGTAGTTGGAGGGTTGGACGCAGAGGGTGAGGGTGAAGGGGATGCTATACCAAGAGCCAACACCAGGCCCTCCCACAGCTGTCACCGTCAACGATAGATCACGCGCACCTAGCTGACCCAAGGGTGTATATACAAGCTTTTGCCCAATAAAATCGTAGCTCATCCCTGGCACCGCTGATAAATCTACACTGAACTGCGGTGTTTGAACGATACCTTTAAAAGGGCCGTTTGGATACAGTGGATAAGAAAATTTGTAGTTTAAGGGAAGATTCAGCGCACCCCCAGGATCGAGTGTATCTAGTATTAATTGGGAGCTTTTAAATAAATTTGACGCATCTTGCAGAGCAAGTACAGCATTGTTAATCGTCAATGACAGTGACTTCTGAACCAGTACAGGCGTTTTCTCAATAAGAGATAAAAAAGTATCCTGCAGTATGGCATTAGCTGACACAACCCCTGAACCTAAGCGCTTCCATACTCTATCAACTGGGAAGCGCACGAAAAAAACCTTCCCTGTAGCACCAAAACTGACTGTGCTCCCAAACATCAATAGCTCATCACCCCTGACTGCCATTCGCGTCAGTGTGTCAGCATTCAACGCTCCAAATGACTGCCCCCAGACAAGGGCGTTATCTGCATTGAACTTACCCACAACAAAATCTGCGCTTCCTGCACCAACACTAGAGGTATACCCTCCAACATAATACCCACCATAATCACTACCATCTGATATTGGCACAATGCTTATGGCTTGATCTGAGCCTGTGCCTCCTATCGTTTTCTTCGACTTTACATTCCCATCTACAGCTCTCAAACGCGCAAGAATCATATCAGAATTACCTGCAGCAATAGCCCCATACCCTGCGACAAGGTAATCTCCAGGCATGTCTTGGGTGCCTGGCAGCACTGCAACCGCATTACCAAAATCTTGAATTGCTGATCCCGAGAGGGCACTTGTCGATCCGATGCTTTTTACCCACCGTATATCACCATCACGTGTCACATCCATGACAAGAAGGTCATTCAGCGTCACAGGATCGATGGTATATCCAGTCAACACAACCCCACCATCTGGTGTAGCAGCAAGGTTTTGACAACGCTCATCCGTGGTCGCACCTATGGTTCTGACCCATTCAACCCCACCATCAGCTTCTCTGATCTTCGCAATTAGGCAGTCATAGCCTCCTGAATTTCCTGGTGTATTGCTATAACCTACCAGAATAAAATAACCTGCTTCTGAGGTTGCAACAATATTCAGAGCATAATCAGTACCTGATCCCACCAATAATTTTGCCCACACAACTTCTAGCGCTCGACTCCATCTGATAACGAGAATATCCTCTTTCCCAGTTGTCATCATACCTGTCGTTATAAATCCTCCATCAGAAGCCCTTGCAATGCCATGCAAACGATCATCTCCAGAAGCCAGAGCCATCTTCATCTGAACCACATCACCATCTTTGTTTACCTCTGCGATAAAAATATCATTATTTCCATTGACGCTGGTAGACCCTACAAAAACATATCCACCCTCAAGCGCGGATAGTGGCAAAAAACCGTAACCAAACTCAATGCCAGTGAATGTCCCAAACGTCACAGCAAACGACCCATCAGACTTCGGGCTCACGCCTGGTTGACAAGCGCCTGGATTCTGTAGGTTACGACCTTGAAACTCGCCAGTGATATCTCGTATTTCGAGTTGATCTTTGACATCAACAACCTCATGTGTCCCCACATGCGTCTCAATAATAGGATCTGGTTGCTCATGTACTTGCGTTTGAGTATCCTCTGCTTGCACCAACCTCACGAGCTCACCTGCTGCAACGACTGCACCCAAAACAGGGTTGATTGCAGTAGCAACTCCTACAGTTGCAGCACGAGCAAGATAATCAGTTAAATCTGGCCAGTGCTGAACATGATGCACATCGGGCTTAAGCTCACCTTGCAACTGCGCTGCCTTTATCAGTTCTTTATCACTGATCACAGATTGTGTTATGCCCGTCTCTGCTGAAGCATGCGTCCAACCGAACAGCGCATGACTCACCGCGCGAGCGCACTCACTCAGGGCATTCACAGCGGAATTTGACATAACACTCAGGGCATCTTCAGTAGACCCTGAAGAACTCTGAATTGCCTGCAGAGCATTGGAGAGCGCACTCACAACCAACATGCTGATGGGTACCCCTACGTGATGGAAACATTGCATTACAGCAATATTCAACAGTAATGTTATCAAGCATATAGGGCATCGATGATAGCGTCAATCATGGCATGAGGAGTCTTGTAAGAGTAATCTACACAGTTTCTCAAAGACTTGTCATTCCCGCATAGGCAGGAATCCAGAATTTTCAAGCCTTAACCTGAATTCTCACCTGCACGGGAATGACAACATGTATGTCAATAATCTCTGGTAAATTCCTCAGTGTACACCCTTAAACACCCTGAGCCCCTCTCAAAACGACTAAAAAGAAAACATAAACATGCAAATCTCTGATACTGCACTTCTAGAAAAATAAAAAACCACCGTTTTATCAGGCCAGTGGCACGCCTGCGTGAAGCTCTACGCCCCTGCAAAGTTTCACAAATGGAATCAGTTTACACATCGTCTCCACATTTCTAATCTTTACTGGCAAGCTTCTTATTGAAAATCATCAGCATCAAACGATCATAACGCATCAGTATATCGTTCTTAAGCAATGTCGCTCGCACACGCGCCCAAAGCTCTTCCTTCCACGCTCTCTGGTTATATCCCGCCATTTTCTGTAGGTCTTCAAAAAGCTCAATAGGAATGGTGAGAGTAACCCGTTTATCGCCTGGTGCTGGATGTATGCGATAGCTTGTTCTCAGCGTTGGCATGGTGACTAAATTTTTTGACATGATATTTCTCCAACTATTTTTCAGACTTCCCAGGTTTTCTCTTCGGGTTGGCTTGATTCTCTTGATTATCCCAGGCTTTTTCTGCGGCAATTCTTTCAGCTTCCAAGTATCGCTTTTTCATCCTGTATATTACTTCTTGTAAGCTGGCTTCACGTTGAGGGTCAAAAAGCAAAGCAAGTGCTGCAGCACGAATCTCCCTGCCTTGACGTTTCTGAGGATTGAGTGGCTCCAGCGGCTCTGCACCAGAGCTGCTATCAATAAAAAATTCACCACACAAGTTCAAGCGTTGAGTTTTAAGTTTCTGACGTTTTGGCATAATCATCCTTCTTTGAAGATCTTGATACGCACGTGTATTCTTTGTAGAATGGCAATACACTTTTGGGTTTTTAGACTCCGAATACATGTTTCGTGAAAAACTGATTTTCAAACGATACAACCTCAAACCCTTTATGGTAAAACTTAATAAGGTTTAATGTAAAAATGAATATACAGTGCAAAGTTTTGCATGTCAATCAAAATATGTTAAAATTGCGCCTAATTTGTAAAACAATATGGGCAATACCGTGAAAGAAAGTGTTTTAAAGACCATCTCTGAAAATATTAAGTCCATCATGGGGCAAAAACATCATGAGCTTTCTCCGAAGCTCTTATCTGAAAAAGCAGAGATGAGCTACTCAACTCTCGCGCCCATCCTAAAGGGAGAACGTGATTTTGGTGTTACCCGATTATTGGCCATTGCTAACGCACTTCACGTGACGCCGCATGATTTGCTCCAGAACACATTTACATTGTATACACCGCTTGGGCTACCCTCTCAAAAACAAACATTGCAGTTTCTAGTTGCTTTGATCACCAATGCGGAGTTTACACACTGCAAAGTTTATGATATTAAAAAAAATCTCTATCATACCAACTATCTTCCATTTTCAGTCAGTTGCACAGAGCCCCCTTTTGCACTGTTTGAGAAGATCAAATCTAGCTTACGTTATACATGTGATAAGGACGTTTCCCTGGAGAATGTCGCCATTTATTTATCTGCTATTTCTTGTGAATTCGTTGATGGGCGAGACAGATTAGTTGCCGCTGGCAAAAAAGAATTCTTTGACTTTCACCTGGAGCCTGACTGGAAAACTAGCTATAAAAGTGTTTTCAAAAACCAAAACGCTATTTTAGTTACGATCAATAACGGCTACATTATCTCTTATAGTCTAGATCAAGGCAGGACTATTCAAAAAAAGCAAGGGCAAGGGCTGCCCTTTGCGGATGATGCTGGTAATTTTTGGCTTGGCGCCCAAGCCATTCGACATGCAATCAATGTTAAAGAAGACTTGGAGCCAAGAACATTGCTTTCTGATCGTATTTCCAGTCTCACAGGATCTGACTTTGCCTTACTTGCTACAGAAATGTATAAAGACCCATGGAAAATCTATCGAGCTGCTGCTGCGATTGTCAAAGAATTTGCATTTCATGAGCCCACCTCAAAACGCTTGATTCATCAAGCATTTGAAAATATCTTTGAGCGTGTTAAAGTTATTGATAAAGCAGCAGGTATAGAGCTCCCACTTGCTGTTTCAGGGGAGTTAGCCTATTTATTTAAAGATATGTTCCCGCATTCTCGGCTTGTTGCAAATAATTTTATTGAACAAACAGATCTTCAACTGCAGTACAGTCTAAACTTACTTGCATCCCATAATCAGATCAGCATGAAGAAGCTCTGCTCTGCGCAATAGGATTTATAGCACCACACCAAAATTCTCCCTTAAATCACCCTTAAAACCACCGTTTTATCAGGCCAGTGGCACGCCTGCGTGAAGCTCTGCGCC
>JAHFRR010000129.1 GCA_023266165.1 Thiotrichales bacterium | reverse complement strand
CATTCCCGCGCAGGCGGGAATCCAGGATCTTCAAGCCTTGGACTGGATCCCCGCCTACGCGGGGATGACAGAATGTGTCAGTTGTTTTCGCTAAACCTCTAACCCTTTAGACTTTTAGCCCTTGATCCAGCCCTGCAGCGCCTCAATGATCTTCTCTGCTTGGTCTTTACTGGAGATATTGAACTTAGACTGCTGCAGATATTTATCTCCGGATTTCTTATATCGACGGATAGAATATTTGTCTTCTGAGTACGCTTCTTTCGCGGGCATCCAATCTTGATATCGAAATAAAATAGTCGACCAGGCACCTTTGGATAAAATCACTTTATCCAGCTCTTTCACCGTCACCAAATCCCCTTCTTGATACTGGATCGTCAGATCATCGATAGCATTCATGGGTTATACTCCTCTGTTTTTAAGATTCCGTGGCATCATACACAAGACGCGCGCGAATGAACAGCGCGAAAAACCCGAGTATTCCTGCCAAAAGCGAGGCAATCAAAATCCCTAGCTTTGCACTGGCAATGCGATCAGGGTGAACGAAAGCCAGATCCGAGATAAAAAAGGCCATCGTAAATCCAATCCCTGCAACCCAACTGACCGCAAAGAGCCAGCCCCATGACAGCTGCTCAGGCAGCTGAGCCCACCTCAAACGCACGCACAGCCAGCTGGCACCGACAATCCCCACGACCTTGCCCAACACCAAGCCTGCAATCACCCCCACCATAATTGAATTGATATGCCCTCCTGCTGCGCCAACCCCCCACACAACCCCCGCATTGAGAAAAGCAAACAGCGGCAAAACCCCATAGGCAACTGGGCTATTCAAGCCATGCTCAATCCTTCTGACCTGATCCAAGGGGATACAAAACGCCAGTAAAACCCCTGCAACCGTGGGGTGCACGCCAGATTTCAAAATCAAAAACCACAATCCAATCCCCAGAAGACCATAGATCCAGAGCGATTTTACACCCTTATGATTCAGGAGGATTAAAATCCCTAACACGCAGACAGCCCCCGCAAGATACCCTAACATCAGATGCCTAGAATAAAAAAAGGCGATAACCAGTACCGCCCCTAGATCATCCACAATGGCGACGGCAGACAGGAAGATCCGAAGCTCTCGAGGAATGCGTGAGCCCAGCAAAGACAGCACCCCCAGGGCAAAAGCGATATCGGTTGCCATCGGAATTCCAAACCCTCGCCAATGACCCGGATCCTGCCTGTTACACCCCACAAAAATCAACGCAGGCACGATCATCCCTCCAAGTGCGCCCACGATGGGCAATAAAGATTTCCTGAACCCCTTCAGCTCTCCCTGCCGCATTTCCCGCTTGATCTCAAGGCCTACTAACAAAAAGAAAAACGGCATCAAGCCTGCGTTCACATCATGCTGCAAAAAAGACACTGCTTGGGCGTAGAATCCTGAAGATACGCTTGAATTGGCCAAGTAAAGCGCGCATATCGCACTTACCAGCAATAATACGCCCCCAAACACTTGGCTTTTGACAAAAGCCTCGAAGGCACGAAAATACTTTTTTGGCACCCGATCACTCTCCATCAACCCTCAAAAAGCGCATTGACTCCAATAGACCTGCTGATGACATCATGAAACGCTTGGTTTTCCTGAGCACCATTGGCAGAGATCAGCGCCATAAAAATATGTTTCTTGGTTTCTGTCACTGCTTGAAAAACTTCTATTTTCTTTTTTAAAATCGCTGCACAGGCTTGAGTCATCACAAATGGACTGCTTGTATATCTGATTTCACACAAGGTAATGGCATCATCTGTTCTGTCAATCAATAAATCAATTTGAGCGCCGCTTCGCTCTACGCCCACCTCTAAGGGTAAGAGGATCGGCTTCTTCCCGGTGAGTCGCCACGTTGACACACTTTCCGCGGATTGAATCTGCAAGGCTGAAACAATTTGGGCAATATGCTTGTGGCAGATCGCCTCAAATGCATAACCTGCCCATGCATGATAGCTGGGTTTCTGAGTTTGCTTCACCCAAAAATCCCCCAAACGCTCTTTGGCTTTAGAGTGCTCTAACCAATGCAACCAAAACAAACAAAACTCATCTATCACTTTATAACATTCGCCACGCTCCTTACCCCACGGGACATAAGAGGCAATAAAATTCGTCTGCTCCAATTGCTTCAGCTGCGCTGTGAGCCGCCCGCCACCTTGCACATGCTTTTCTTTTTTCTCAAGATCGCTTCGAAGAACCCCTTCTCTATGGCCTGCAATCAGACGAACCAAGTCTTTATAGGCCTCTGCGTTTTTAAACAGGGATCGAAAGAGTTTCGTAAATTCATCATGCAAGGGTGCATTGCTGTCGCACAGGATTTTTTGGATATTCTCCGTAGCTGTCAATCCTTTTTCCACATAAGTGAGATAATAAGGAACCCCTCCCAACGCCATATAGAGATCCAAAATCTGCGCCCTCTTCAGGGAAATGCCTCGACTCTGAAAAAACTTCTCTGTTTCTGCCAAAGTAAACGGAAGCAGCTTGATCTCAGCTGTGCATCGATTGTGTAGACCCCCTGGGTTATAGATAATATTCTTGATCAGCCATGACGCGCTGGAACCGCAGACAACCAATATGATTTTTGGATTCCTGACCCAGTGATGGTTCCAGTAATAATCCAACGCCTCTAATAATCCAGAGCGAGGTGTTGCCAACCACGGTAGCTCATCCAGAAAAAGGGTGATTTTCTCCTGGGTGTTATGGGCATCCATAAACTGCGTCAATACTTTAAAGGCGTCTTCCCAAGTCTTGAGCGTTTGAATCATGACACCCCGCATGAACGTCGTGGACAGCGAGTCTGCAAAGTGCGTGAGCTGCTTTTTTAAAGTGCCCATCTGAGAGCCTGTCACCTGAAAAAAAGGGCTTTTCTTGCTTTCAAAAAACTGACGAATCAAAAACGTTTTGCCAATACGTCTCCGACCATAGATCACCAAAAACTCTGCCTCTTTCGAGCAATATATTTTTTCTAAACGCTTGATTTCAGACGCGCGACCAATCACCCTATCCACTCCATACCGGACACTTATAGCATCATTATAATTGTCCGATAAAAAAAATGCAAGCGAGAACTCAATAAAACCAGGCCTTACAGGCGAGAATTATCGGACACTTATAAAAGTGTACCGCGTCAAGATCCGCACGTTTGACCCCGTGAACGTCGACGCCCTCACAGCATCGCCTTCTTAATCGCTGCCCGCACAAACCCTGTAAACAACCCATGGCCATCTCGAGGGGTTGAGGTAAACTCTGGATGGAATTGACAGGCAACAAACCAGGGATGGCCTGACAGCTCAACCATTTCAACCAGCTCCCCATCCACAGACTTTCCGACCATTGTCATGCCATGGCCTTCAAACTGGGAGAGATAATGGTTGTTAACTTCGAAGCGATGGCGGTGGCGCTCAAGAATCTCGAGTGATCCATAGAGCTGAGCTGAGAGACTCTTGGGATCTAACTTACAAATCTGGGCGCCTAATCTCATCGTTCCGCCCATGTCTGAGCTCTTCGATCTTTGCTCACGTTTCCCTGAGGCATCTTGCCACTCCGTGATACGCCCAATGATTGGATGAGCACAGTGCTCATCAAACTCCGTGCTGTTCGCCCCTTTGAGCTTCAGGACATGCCTCGCAAATTCAATCAACGCCAGCTGCATCCCCAAACAAATCCCCAAATAAGGCACTTGATTGACACGTGCGTATTCAATCGCCAAAATCTTGCCTTCAATCCCTCGATGCCCAAATCCTCCCGGCACTAAAATCGCGTGGGCCTCTGACAGCGTTGCGTGGACAGTCTCTGGTGTCAATTTTTCAGAATCAACATACTGGATCTGAATTTTGCTGTGCGTTTGAATC
>JAHFRR010000025.1 GCA_023266165.1 Thiotrichales bacterium | reverse complement strand
GTTTTTGAGGCGGCTGGATGATGATTTGCATTTAAGAAGTGTGCTATACTACTTGACGTGTGTATGCGGGAGTCAAGATAACGTAGAGCAGTTTCTTGCGAGTTTAATTCAAGAGTTACCGGAGAAGGAGTCAGTGATCATGACGTACGGGCAACAGTTGATACAGAAAGGCGTGCAACAGGGAGTTCAACAAGGGATGCAACAGGGGATGCAGCAAGGCTTCCAAGCAGCCTCAGAAGGCATCGCACGGGATATGATTGTCAAAGGATTTGAGTTTACGACCATTCAAGCGCTCACTAAGCTGCCACAGGACATCATTGCGAGGCTTGCAGCAGAAGTACGGCGCTAGAGGTTAGAGGTGTCCGTCCCATGCTTGCCCAATGTCGTCATGTTTTTGATACAGTGAAAGAAAAAAGGGAGAGACTATGCGCGCTGCGTTTTATCATCATTTGGAATCAGAGCTGACGGGCATCAAAAATCAAGGCCTGTACAAGACAGAGCGTGTGATTGCCTCACATCAGAAAGCAGAGATCGTTTTAAAAGATGGAAGGTCTGTTTTAAATTTTTGTGCAAATAATTATTTAGGGTTGGCGGATCATCCGAAATTAATCCAAGCGGCCAAACAGCATCTCGATAGGCTGGGTTATGGCATGGCATCTGTGAGATTTATTTGTGGCACGCACACGGCGCACCTACAGTTGGAGCAGGCGATCTCTGAGTTTTTGAACATGGAAGACGCGATTCTTTACTCTTCTTGCTTTGATGCCAATGGAGGCTTGTTTGAGACATTGTTGGGCCCTGAAGATTGCATCATCAGTGATGCACTGAACCATGCCAGTATTATCGATGGAATCAGGCTGTGTAAAGCGCAGCGCTTGAGGTATCACAACAATGATATGAAAGATCTGGAAGCTAAGCTTCAAGAGGCTCAGCAGGCAGGTGCGCGCTTTAAGATGATCGCAACCGATGGGGTGTTTTCTATGGATGGGATTATTGCTAATCTCAAGGCCATTTGTGATCTCGCCGATCGCTATGATGCCTTGGTGATGGTGGATGACTCTCATGCGACCGGTTTTATGGGGAAAAACGGGCGTGGAACGCCTGAGTTTTGTGGTGTTGAAGGGCGCATTGATATCATGACAGGGACGCTGGGTAAAGCGCTTGGCGGCGCATCAGGGGGGTATACGACGGGGAAAAAGCCTATGGTTGAAATGTTAAAACAAAAATCCAGGCCCTATCTGTTTTCCAATGCCCTGGCCCCTGTCATCACAGGGACGTCTTTAGAGGTCATTGCGCTCTTGAAAGCGGGGGATGATCTCAGAGTACGTTTGCACGATAACAGCCGACAGTTTCGAGCAGGCATGACGCAGGCGGGGTTTGATTTGGTTCCAGGGGAGCATCCGATTATCCCCGTGATGCTCTATGACGAACATCAAGCGGTGGCATTGGCCCAAAAGCTCTTGGAATATGGAATCTATGTGATTCCTTTCTCCTATCCTGTTGTACCAAAAGGGCGCGCGCGTATTCGCACGCAGATGTCGGCGGCACACACGCCAGCACAGATCGAACAGGCCATTGAAGGGTTTGTGAAGGTGGGAACGGCGCTGAAAATTATCGGATAGCAGATCGTTGGGCATCAGGTAGCGCCAAGGGGAAGCGCATGGTGATGCGAAATCCTTGGCCGCTCGCGGGGGACTCGATGATCACGGTGCCGCCGTGCAGTTCTGCGATTTTTTTAACAATGGCAAGCCCCAATCCAGTCCCGCCTGTCTCACGCGAGCGAGATTGATCCACGCGAAAATACGCGGTGGTGAGCAGGGGTAAAAACTTTTCAGGAACGCCTGGGCCATCATCCTCGCAGATGATATCCAATTGATCTTTGCCCAGATGTGCGATGACCCGGCCGTGATTGGCATATTTTTTTGCATTCTCAATGACATTGTTCATCATACGGCGAAAGAGATCGACCTCGATATCAAGATCTACGCTCTCCGTATCACTGGAAAACGTAATATCAAACACGCCATCTTGATACTCTTCCACGATATTTTCCAACAGCGAGATAATATCAACAGAGATTTTTTTGAGAGAAGAAGGCTCGCGGGCATATTCCAGTGAGCTTCGAACGATCTTATGAATCTGATGCAGTTTTTCTTGAACTTGCTTGGCGGTGCTCTGATCCTCTAACAGTTCTAGGCGTAGCTGGGCTTCTGTCAAAGGTGTTTTGATATCATGGGCAAGGGCGGAAAGCATCAAGTCGCGCTCTTGCAAATACGCTTGTACTTGGAAGGTGAGATCTTTGACAGACGTGCTTTGATCAGGCGAGCTGCCTTTAATCAAATGCAAGACGTTGGAGGAAAACGCATACCGATGATATCCCAGCACACAGAGCCAGAGCAGGGTCAGTACCACAATATTCAAAGAGAGCACGCCGGTATAATGCAACATCGCCGTGCGTGAGATCAGGGGCAATACGCTCGCATCGAGCGTGTGCAGCAGGCTTAAACTCAGCAAGAGGGCTTCTGAGGTGAATAAAGCAATCAGCACGACAATCACATGTCTGGATTTAAAAAGAAATTTCCCGAGTGTCATAGCAAGGCCCTTTTTTCCTGAGTTTACTTGAATTGTTCTCTTGAGATGTCAAGAGTAGCGGGGAATATCTGACTTGTCGAGCCTGGAACATGTGGAAGCATGCGTGAGCGTGTTGAAAAAATACCTGCTCTTGCGTTTCTTTTTTTGAAATTATACAATAACTGCCGTATTATCTATTTGATTTTAAGTATAAATAAAATAGATAAAATAATATTTGTTACTCAGGAAATATTTTTAATATCATTGGGTTATGACATTTTTAAAAAACTCAGGTTTCGCATGTTACATTAAAAGTTTTGATTTTTGGCCTGAAATAGCGCATATTAGCCGTGTGTCCGAAGGCACTTTTGAGTTCAATGTGAAAATGGTGAGGAGAGCAAAATGAGCGTATTTTTAAAAAAATTAACAGGAGTGGTCAGTCGGGTGACCAGCCGATCGGGTAAAGCCTTGCTGTCCATCAGCATCCTGCTGAGTGGGCTGATGGCCAGTGCGATGGCGGCGGCGCCGGTGGTGCCGGCTTTGACTCTTTCAGGGCTGAAGAGCAATATTAGCGGCACAGAGTATGGCTTTGTAGGTATCATGGAGGTTATTCTGACTTTGGCAGGTGTGCTCTTAATTATAAAGGGCATCGTGCACTTTAAGCAGCAATATACCTCAGGTGGTGGTGGACAAGAGAAGCATTTGTCCAAAGGGATTGCCTGTTGCGTGTTTGGAGCATGTTTATTTATCGTTGTTCCTATTGCGCATGCCATAGTCACCTCGTTAGCCGGAGGCGCTACAGCACCCACCTGGTCGATTCAGGATGGCACTCCAGGAAGTATCGCGGCACCGGCGGCGGGCGGAAATTAAAAAGATCCAGGGAAAGCATGTTGTCTGTGTGAAGTGATATTCAAAATCAGGGGGGTTTGCCATGCCGTTTAGTCAAGTGATTTATAACATGCTCGCGCACGGCATGGACCCTCTCTTTACCATCATGGTGATGGTGGCGCGCTTGATGGGTCTTGGGATGTTCATCGTAGGATTGAATCGCCTGCATAAGCATGCGGGGTTTCAGTCAGTGAACCGAGTTTCTGCTAAAGGGACTGCGTTTTACTTACTGTCTGGTGCGGTGCTCATCGCCTTTATGCCAGAATTGACAGCGTTGAGCTCTGGATTGGTCGGCCCGGCCATTCCCTCTGAACTTTTAAACACCTGTACAGCCAGTGGACCTGCCAATGCTGGGAACTTTTTGTCGGGGCAATACCCGTGCCCGATGATTGCGTATGCCAATGAAATTAAAAGTAACACACAGTGGTCACAGGCTCAGGTGATGGCGGATTTTGCGTATGCGACGCTGACTTTGATTGGGGTGTATGCTTTTATTAAAGGCTTTGTGCTCCTGGTGAAGCTGGGCGATGGCCAACAGCAGCAAGGCGGCATGGGTCAAGCGGTGACGCATATCCTGGCCGGTGTAGTGGGTGTGAATGGTCCGTTCTTTTACAGTGTGCTCTCTTCGCTGTTATCTGGGTTTGGAGTAAACTGAGAGCCTACAGATCTCAAATTAAAATAAAAAAGAGGTGAGACCGTGTTGAGAGTGAGAAAATCTTGGGCTATGGGTGTGGCAGCAGTGGTTGCTGTATTGCTTTCAGGATGCTCTTCAACCCCTCAAAAGACCACAGAAGTGAATGTCTATGAGCAGCCGTTGGAGCCTTATCATTTAACCCATAGCTTAACGGGCGCAGCCGCGCAAGCCTCTGAAGCGCTGACGCAGCTCGCAGCGATCGAAAAAGCCAAACATCCAGCAGCGCCGATGCCCTTGATGGATGTCAATGAGCCTGCGCTGAACCAGCCGATTATGATTCGCAGCTATTACGGGCCTATTGCCGCGATTGTTAAAATCATTGGTGAGAAGACCGGATATCAGGTGCAGCTCTACGGCAAGCCTCCGGTGATTCCGATTTTGATCAACCTTCAAGTGGATGGGCCGCAGCCTGCCATTGAGTTGCTGCGCAATATTGATCTGCAAGCAGGGCAAGATGCAGCGATGATGATTTTGCCTGACCAGAAAATTATTAGTGTTCGGTATATGTCATCATGATCGTCCCCGCTGGAATGACCCTTAAGCAGATGCAGGATCTCTCCCCCAAGTCTGCATATTATCAGCAAACTATTGAGATGGATACCTTCAGAATGCAGGCTGTCAAAGAAGCGGCCCTGCAGTTGGGTATTCAAGGGGGGCTCGCCGCGGAGTCTGAACAGATCGATACCGTGTTAGATAAAAACAGTGGCATGCTCGATACGGTGTTTAATTTTAACTGGGTTTTGTATCATCATAATGTTTTGCCTCCCGTGATTGAAGAATCTCGAGATAACGGGAATTTGAGTGGCGATAGCCAGTCGTTTCGCGTGGGTGGGCAGGTCTATAAAATCATTCATCAGGTGCAGTTTGTGACAGCCCCCCCGACTTGGCGAGACTATCTCTGGATGCACTATCCTCCTCCTAAATTACCTAACCATGTCTTACTGCCTGAAAATGACCAAGAGCGAGATGTTTGGAAAGCAGCGGTCTCTAGGGGCTGGGTCGAAGGACAGGAGCAGGCGATCAGCATCTATGAGATTAACTTGCATCGATTGACACGTGATTTTACGGGCATGGTTTTATATAAAGAGTTGTTGGTGCAGCGAGAAGTGAGCCCCCTCTATGTGACGGAACAGGCCCAGGGCGTGACGGGCGATGGCAACCAGATGACGATCGACAGCCGCTTGATGCACATTCAAGCGCAGCCGCAGCTGCAGGTTTACACCCAGTTCTGGCGCCCTGCCTTGATGTCTGGCGAGATGGTTCCATGACGCAATCGTTGCTCCTTCCCCAGGAGCCGACGTATTTTACGGCGGAATCTCTGGATCGTCTGTTGGTTCACTGCACGCAATTAGGAGCTTCGGATATCTCGATCCAGGCGGGTGAGAATGTTTTTGCTGAAATCCAGGGAAAGCAAAAGCGCGTGACGCGTCGTAAAATGGCGTTGCAAGAGCTCTCGGATCTCAGTAACCATATTTATGGGGCCAATGCTACTGCGCAAGTCTATAGTGGCACTGACCTAGATACGAATTACCGTGTGAAAATTTCTGAAGATGAGATTTATCGATTTCGGGTGAATATCACAGCGTGCTATTATGATGGCTATCAAGGGTTGCAGATTACGCTCAGAACCATCTCCAGCCGTCCACCCAGCTTAAAAAGCCTTGAGGTGGAACCTGAAATTCTCGAGATGGTCGGCATTCCCCAGGGGATTATGGTCGTGAGCGGTGCGACAGGATCGGGGAAAAGCACGTTGCTGGCATCGCTCGTGGCAGAACTGGCCTCGCGTGAAGAGAGCCACCTGAAGATTTTGACCTATGAGTCTCCCATTGAATACGTCTATGATAGAATTCTGAAACCCTCTTCTATCGTGAGCCAAACTGAGATTCCTCGCTATTTGCCGAGCTTTTCATTGGGGGTGCGTAATGCCTTACGCCGGAAGCCGGGCTTAATTGTGGTAGGTGAGGCGCGAGATCAGGCAACCATTGAAGCTGTGATTGAGGCAGCTCTGACGGGGCACCCGGTATATACCACTGTGCATGCCAATGGGGTTGCAGATACGTTGCGTCGTATGGTGTCGATCTTCACGCATGCCGAGCGCGATGCGCGCATGTTTGATTTGCTCGAAACGGTTAAATTGATTTTATGGCAAACCTTGGTGCCGACATTAGATGGCAAGCGGATGGCCTTACGAGAATATTTGAGAATTACGCCGCGTGTGCGAGACCAGCTGCTCAATACTTCTGTGGATCGCCTGGTGAGTGAGGTGAGGAAGCTTTTGCCCGTAGATGGCCAACCCATCTGGGTTGCGGCGGAGAAAGCCGTGAAAGAAGGTCGCATCGATCCGGCTCTGTTACGTCGATTTGAGCTTGAAAAACTATAAGGGAGAATCAAAATGGCCAAGCAAGATACCTATTCGCATTGGCGAGATTCTGCCAGAACCCCTAAGTTTTTTGTGGCGGATGCGCGAGGGGTATTTGCATTGCTCTTGCTGCTGTTTTATCCCCGATGGTATACTCTGATCATTGCGGTGGTGGTATTCTCAGGGTTGGCGGTGTTAAACTATTTGCATATCCCCCTGATGGTGGCTGCGCGATTGGCGCGAGGATATCTCAGTGGGCCCCGCAAGCATATTCGATTATAATGATAAATTTTTAGGGTATTAGGGTATAGCAGTTATGGCCCGTAAGCTTTATCGAGGCGTAAGCCTACAGCACGAAACCTATGGCACACAGGCCATTCGGGATATTCGTCCTTTTTGGCAACAGCTGCGAGATCTGATCTTAGGGCGTGTTGGAGCCACGGGGTCTATCCTTACTTTGGCGCTGTTGATGCTGATCTTTCCGATCATGTCCGACTTTTTTTTATTTTTAAATCTTTTTATTTTCTGGTTTTCTCTCTGGCGCTTTAAAAAACTGCCCTTTAAGCTCCCTATTTTTTGCCATAAGAACGACCCTAACGACCCGAAGCCAGGCTCTTTGCAACCAGGCGAAGCGGCAGGTATTTATTACTTCGGTAACGATGCCAATAGCCACGAGCAACTGTGGTTTAACAATATCGATATGCGCACCCATGCGTTGATCTTTGGATCCACCGGAAGTGGTAAAACAGAAACCCTGGTATCGCTAGCGTATAACGCCCTGATCTTAGGAAGCGGCTTGATCTATGTGGATGGTAAAGGGGACAACAGCCTCTTTGCTAAAATATTCTCGATGGCACGTATGATGGGTCGGGAAGATGATTTGCTCTTGGTGAACTTCATGACAGGTGCGAATGATATCATTGGGCCACAAGAACATGTGCTTTCCAACACCATGAACCCCTTTGCTCAAGGCTCTTCCAGCATGTTGTCAAACTTGGTGGTCAGCCTGATGGATGGAGGTTCTGGGGCAACCCCTGCAGGGGGTGATGGCGATATGTGGAAGGGCCGTGCGATCTCTTTCATTGAGGCCTTGATGCGCCCTATGGTGTGGCTGCGAGATCATGGCTATCTGTTATTAGAAGCCGGGGTGATTCGCCGTTATTTTGTCTTGGATGTGATTGAAGAGTTGCTCTATGACAAGAAAGTGATTGACCAAAACGGTAATGTTTCGGTGATGCCAGAGCCTTTGCCCCCCGAGGTCAGAGAATCCGTCGAAAACTATTTGGCAACGCTCCCAGGCTATCAGCGCAGTGAAAAGGGCAAACAAAGTGGGAAAGCCTATGAACAGCATGGGTATATCACCATGCAGTTGACCCGTATTTTCGGATCTTTAGCGGATGTTTATGGTCATATTATCCGAACGAATCTGGCAGAAGTGGATTTTCGAGATGTGGTGATTAATCGAAGAATCTTGGTTGTGCTGTTGCCCGCGTTGGAGAAATCTCCCGATGAGCTCTCCAATTTGGGGAAATTGATTATTGCATCGCTCAAAGCCATGCTGGCAGAGGGTTTGGGGAGCCGTGTCGAAGGGGATTATCGAGATGTCATTGAAACCAAGCCTACCAACTCTAAAACGCCCTTTTTATGCGTCTTAGATGAATATGGATATTATGCCGTAAAAGGCTTTGCCGTTGTTCCTGCGCAAGCCCGTTCATTAGGGTTTTCTGTCATTTTTGCAGGCCAAGATTTGCCGGCCTTTGAGAAAGCCTCGAAAGAAGAAGCGGCTTCGATTTGCGCGAACACCAACATCAAGATTTGTATGAAGTTGGAAGATCCCAAAGAAACCTGGGAGTTTTTCCAAAAAACAGCAGGGGAGACCTACGTCTCTGTTGCCAGGACATTCCAACGTTCAGGCGATGGGACATCGGCCTTTGCCTATCGAGACACCATGGAAGCGCAGATGGACAAGCGCTATCGGATTGATCTGCTGGATTTGAAAGACCAGCGAGAGGGTGAGGCGCATGTGTTTTTCAAATCTCGTATTGTTCGAGCAAAGATGTTTTATGCCAACCCGCCTAAAGTCAAGAAGCTCAAAGTCAATCAGATGCTCAAAGTGCGTGGGCCCTCTGAAGAAGTGGTGGCATTTATGGCAAAAATGCGAGATGCCAAGATGGATCCGACAGTGCTCGTGCGTGATGGCATAGAAGATCCTCTGAAAGCCTTATTTGACTTGGTCAATGAGCCTACGCGTGAAGATCTTCCGGAGTTGATTCGAGGGCTTTCTGCTTTTGTGGATGGTCGAGAAGATAACGAAGAAATCAGCTTTGGTGAGCAATCCAAAAACCCATCGATCTTCATGGCGGTGCCCATTGATCAGCGCTTGTCGAGTGCCTATTTTGATGTGGCGGTTTCCAGCCTTCAAGACAGTATCATGACCAAAGAGACGCTCTATGAAGTGGTCAAGAAGCTGAATATCTTAGAGGGTAAAAGCGAAATGCTCGCCAAAAAAGAGGCGCTGGATATCATTGCACGTATTGAGAAGGAAACCAGCTACGCTAACTGTGTGCCAGACCAGTTAGAGCCGATGACCGTGATTTTAGATCGCCTGACCCAACAGTTGGTTGCATCTGCTGCGTAATACCCCTAGAATACACCTCAGCGTGAAAATAGGGAAAGAACAGGAAGAGCACTATGTTTCAAAATCTCACTGAGCATATGACCTCGATTCTGCAGAAAGTACGGGGGCAAGGGCGACTCACGGAAGACAACATCAAAAAAGCGCTGCGTGAAGTCCGCAAAGCCTTGCTGGATGCCGATGTGGGCTTGGACGTGGCTGAGTACTTCTTGCAGCGCGTGAAGAAAGCAGCACTGGGTCATGAGGTGGCAAAAAGCCTGAATCCAGGCCAAGCGTTTATCAAAATCGTCAAGCGTGAATTGATCGAGGTGATGGGAAATGAAAACCATACGCTGACTCTCAATACGCAGCCGCCTGCTGTGATCTTGATGGCAGGGCTTCAAGGGTCAGGTAAGACGACATCCTCAGCCAAGCTCGCTCGGTTTTTGAAAAATACAGAAAAGAAGAAAGTCTTGATGGTAAGCCTGGATGTCTATCGTCCGGCAGCGATTGCACAACTGCAGTCTTTGGGCCAAGATCTTGAGATTGAAGTGTTTCCCTCTGCCCTCACAGAGAAGCCCGTTCGCATTGCTGAGCAGGCGCTCACTCATGCCAAGCGCTATGGCTTTGATGTCTTGATTGCCGATACGGCGGGGCGTTTGCATGTCGATGCGATGATGATGCAAGAGATCAAAGATCTGCATGCGGTTTTAGATCCGATTGAAACCCTTTTTGTAATTGACAGCATGGCGGGGCAAGATGCGGTGTTGGTGGCGAAAGCGTTTGATGAGGCGCTGCCTCTCACAGGGGTGATCCTGACAAAAGCCGATGGGGATGCAAGAGGCGGCGCGGCGCTGTCGGTACGGCATATCACGGGTAAACCCATTAAGTTTATGGGGGTGGGGGAAAAAACGGAAGCTTTACAACCCTTTCATCCAGAGCGCATTGCTTCTAGAATCTTAGGCATGGGGGATGTGCTTTCTCTCATTGAAGATCTGGAAGACAAGGTCGATCGCGCGAAAGCCGATAAAATAGTGGAGAAAATCAAAAAAGGCAAAGGTTTTGATTTTTCGGATTTTGCAGAACAGCTCGAGCAAGTCCAAAAAATGGGAGGGATGAGCAAGATTGCCAACAAGATTCCTGGTTTTTCAGGGCTTTCAGAGCAGGCAAAGCAGATGGCGCAAGATAAAACGACGACGCGATCACTTGCCATGATCTATTCGATGACCCCCAAAGAGCGCGCCGATCCGGACTTAATCAAGGGCTCGCGCAGACGTCGTATCGCCCAGGGGTCTGGGACGCAAATCCAAGATGTCAACAAACTCTTAAAGCAATTTGAGCAAATTCAGAAAGCTATGAAACAGATGGGCAAGAAGGGTGGCATGGCAGGTCTCATGCGTCAGATGCAATCGCGCGGTAACTTTCCACCTGGCATGATGGGGGGGTAATATAAATGTTTTCTTCTTTATTGGTCGATCAATTTGATAGTAATCTGCTGAACAGCTTGATTACCCTGATTGTGCTCTCGATGGGGTATCTCACAATTGTATTGCTCTTTCGAGGGCGCACGCTGACACGCAAAGAGAAAATCAAGCGTCGGGGGCGGATTTTATATATCGCGATCGTGTTGTATTTGATTTTGCTGGCACGCATCTGGATTGAAGGCTTTGGCAATGTGCTCACTATGTTTAGCCTAGTGGCGGCAGGGTTTGTGGTGACAAACAAAGAGACCATCATGAATCTGGTGGGGTGGATGATTATCAATTGGCGCGGGGTGTTTACCGAAGGGGACTACATCCAGATCCAGAACTATATGGGTTATGTGGTGTCCATCGGCCCGATGTATTTCAAAGTCTATGAAACCAAGCGCTTAGACCAGCATCATGCAACCGGTCGGACGCTGCGCATTCCCAATGGTTTATTGATTAATAACCCTATTTTGACCATCACCCCCGAAACCAGCTTGATGCAGTACCAATTGACGTATGCCTTAGCCTTCGACGGTGATGTCGCAGGGGCTTTGACAAAAACTCAGGGGGTTATTGATGAGATCATTCAAAACTATGCCCAGAGCCATCCGAACTATAACCCCACTGCTTTGGCAGCGAAAAATAAAATCTTTGCCAAAATGATTGATCTGACACCTTCTGTGACCGTGAAGATCTCTGCGGAGAAAGAGAAATTTTTGACAATTCTAACCGAATTTTACTGCTATCCTGCAGATTTTGATGAGATTGAAAAAGCTTTTTGGGCGCAGATGTTGACAGCGGGGTGTATTCAAAAAGTGGGGTAGTTGCGTTTCGGAGAGGGTGACAAGCAGGTTGAAGAGGCGTATGATATGCCTCATTGAAAACGACGATATCCTGAAGAACATCTAAAAAGAAAAAACAGACGAGGCGTTTATGGGAACTGAAGTGACTGGAAGTCTACGCGTGCAACTGATGGAGCGTCTGCAAACCCATGTAGAGGCAAAACATCTCAAGGACTTTGAGATTTTTGTGCATCAATATCTGGCAAGTGTCTCGGATGAAGAGATTGAAGAAAGTAATCTGAATGCGCTCTTAGGAGTGATTCTAGAGCAATGGCACGCGCTGCAGGTGCGAAAGCCAGGCGAGATCAAGCTTAAAATTTTCAATCCAAAACAAGAAATGCATCAGTTTACCTCGCCTCATACGATCATCGTGCTTACCCTGGATGAGAAGCCCTTTCTGGTCAGATCCCTGGTGTTGGCGCTCAATCGCTTGGATATCAACATTCACTTGATGTTGCATACGGGGAATCTCTATGTTCAGCGAGATCTCTCAGGGCGCTTAGTCTCTTTGAAGAAGCCTGTCGAGACCGTCACAGAGGCGGCGATTTCTATTGAGATTGATCGCCATCTTGAAGAAGGCCCGATGCTCAAGCAGATTGAGAGCACCGTGCGCGCAACGTTGAAAGATGTGGATCTCGTGGTGGAAGACTTTGATGCCATGATGAGGCGTATGCAAACCATTGTGGGTCAGATGCATGAAAATATTCCCCCGGTTTTGAAAAAAGAAGTTGAGGAGTCTAAAGCCTTTATCCAATGGCTTCTAGAAGATCATTTTATTTTTCTGGGAAGCGCTGAGTATCAGGTGCAACCCGCGGGAAGCTTCTCTTTGGTGCCTGAGTCCATCCAAGGGTTGATGCGTAACAGCGAGTTTTTGAAAGAGGCTGGATTTCTTGAGGACATGCCTTCTGCACAGCGTTTATTGAAAGAGCATACACAGCTTTTTATCTCTAAAACGGCCGTCAGATCTACGGTGAATCGAGGGTCGCATTGCGATTGCATCAGCATCAAGCATTATCGACACGGCACACTCACTTCTGAGACCCGCTTTGTGGGTCTTTTTACATCTTCAGCCTATCACGCCAGCCCTGAGTTAGTCCCTGTGTTGAGACAGAAGATCGCTACGGTTTTGGAAGCGGCAGGATTTGGTGCCAGAAGCCATGATGGTAAAGCGTTGCTGCATATTCTAGAAACCTTTCCTCGAGACGAAATGTACCCAATTTCTGAGCGAGAGCTTTTGCGTATTTCGATGGGTGTCTTGCAACTGCAAGAGCGTCAGCGCACCCGTTTGTTTGTTTATAAAGACCCGTTTCAGTGTTATATTTTAGCGATGGTCTATCTCCCTCGAGATGTCTATCACACAGATCTGCGCATCAAGATGCAGGCGATTTTGCAGCGAGAGTTTTCGGGGCTTTCTGTCAACTTTAAGCCGAATTTCTCGAAGTCTGTCTTATGTCGTATTGACTACATGATCACGATCGACCCTCATTATCCCAGCGACTATAACGATGACAAAGAAATCGAGCGCATGCTGGTCTTGGCTGCGCGTGACTGGCAAGATGATCTGCGTGAGACCTTAATGGAAGCGCATCAAGAACAGACGGGCCTTGCCTTATTCCATCGGTATGCAAGGGCTTTTCCCAGCAGTTATCGCGAAGCGTTTATTTCGAGTATTGCGGTGGATGACATGGCGCATATTGAAAAAGCCTTGATGTCCAATCATCTTCAAATGTGTTTTTATCGATTGCTCGAAGAACCTGAAGACAGAATTCGCTTCAAACTGTTCCAAAGCCATAAAGGCATTGCGTTGACGGATGTGTTGCCCATCTTAGAAAATATGGG